>JBEPXS010000160.1:0-7671 GCA_041641755.1 Balneolaceae bacterium | reverse complement strand
ATCGCACCTGTGTACCATTCTTACTATCTTGATCCTCTGAAAAATTAATGTCAGAACCTAATAGTGGAGTAACTCGTTAATGGCAGAAGATAAGATCGAAGAACACCAGGTTGAAGATGAAACCCCCCGCTACCCGGATGTAGTAACACGCTTTCGACCTGATGTAGTTGACTCGCTAGAGCAGCGAAACCAATCAGTTATACTAACTACAAAGAATGGAATTAAGCTAAGAGTTTCGGTTATTACTGCCGATATTCTACGATTGACCTATACCACCAAGGGAGATTCCGGGATCGATTTTTCGTATGCAGTCGATCCGGAGTTTAATCCCCGGCCTGTTGATTTTGATGTAGTGGAAGAAACAGGTTCTGTTCAGATTGTGACGGATTCGGTGATCTGCAGGGTGAACAAGAAGAAAATACTCGCACAATTTCTTGATGTCGATAACAAAATTTTGTGTGAAGATGTAAGCGGTTACTATAAGCGTGAAAGCCTCATGAAGGGGATTTCCGAAGTTTCCATTTCGCAGAAAGCACCGGATGATGTACGATATTTTGGATTGGGCGATAAGGCGGTAGAGCAAGATCTGCGCGGCCGATCTTACGAAAACTGGAATACCGATGCCTACAGTTTTGAGCGCGGGGATGATCCGCTTTACCGGTCAGTACCCTTTTTTATGGCGCTGAATGATGAGAAAGCCTACGGCATCTTTTTGGATAATACCTACCGTACCGTATTTGATTTCGATCGCCGGAAAGATAATACGATGAGTTTTTCGGCAGAGGGCGGTCAAATGAACTACTATTTTATTAATGGTCCCAGGCTGCAGCAGGTAGCTCAGCGATATACCGAACTTACCGGAACTCCTGAACTGCCTCCGATATGGGCACTCGGGTATCATCAGTGCAGGTGGAGTTACTATCCCGACTCCAAAGTTCGCCAGATCGCCAAAAAATTTCGGGACCAGAAGATTCCATGTGACGCTATCTACCTGGATATCGATTATATGGAAGATTACAAGGTGTTTACATGGAATCAGGATTATTTCCCCGATCCCGAGCAGCTGATTGCTGACCTGCGGGAAGACGGTTTTCAGACCATAGTGATGGTAGATCCCGGTATTCGTGCTGAGGAAGGATACGAGGTCTATGAGGATGGCCTAAAGAATGATGTGTTTTGCAAGCGCCCGGACGGGGACCTCATGATAGGTCCGGTCTGGCCGCCACGCACGGTTTTTCCCGACTACACGAATCCCGAGGTGCGAACCTGGTGGGGGAATCTGTATGGTGAGTTTATGAATGGTCTGAAAATTAGTGGTATCTGGAATGATATGAATGAGCCCGCGGTATTTGAACTGCAGCGAAAAACATTTCCTGACGATATTCGCCATAATTTCGACGGACATCCCTGCAGTCACCGTAAAGCCCATAATATTTACGGCATGCAGATGGCACGTGCATCCCTGGAAGGGATTAAAATGCATACCCCGGAGAAGCGTCCCTTCCTGTTAACCCGTGCCAATTTTGCCGGGGGACAACGGTACGCTGCGCTCTGGACGGGAGATAACATAGCAAGCTGGGACCACCTGCGCCTGGGCAACGAGCAGTGTCTGCGACTCAGCATATCCGGTTATTCTTTTTGTGGGACCGATATAGGTGGTTTTGTTGACCGCCCCAGTCCCGAGTTGTATACCCGCTGGCTTCAGGTGGGTATTTTTCACCCACTCTTTCGTACCCATAGCATGGGATACAACGTGGACGGTGCAGCCGCCGTTAAGCAGGAGGAGGTAGAGCAGCGTAAAGCACAGGTAACGCTCGACCAGGAGCCGTGGTCCTTTGGAGAGAAAACGACCGGTATCGCACGGGAAATAATCGGGCTTAGATATCGACTGTTATCGTATCTGTATACCGCTTTTTATCAATATGTGACTGAGGGCACTCCCATCCTGCGACCCCTGGTGTTTTATGACCAGTCTGACTCCGACGCCCTTGAGGCTGAAGAGGAATTTATGTTCGGCGATAAAATTTTAGTCAGCCCGGTACTTGACAAGGGCAGGGAGAGCAAAGAAGTCTATCTGCCTGAGGGAGAATGGTATCACTTTTGGGACGATACCAGGTTGGATGGGAAGAAGAGCCACGATATCGACACTCCGATTGAACAAATTCCCTTTTTCGTAAAAGCCGGATCAGTACTCCCGATGCGTGAGCTTATGCAGTTTACAGATGAAAAGGAGCCTGATAAACTCGAACTTTTGACTTACTACGGCGATGAAACAGAGGAAACATTGCTCTACGAAGATAAAGAGCAGGGATATAATTATGAGGATGGGGAATACCGGAAAATAAAATTCCGGTTCGAATCGGATGACAAGGCTGTCAGAATACATGCCGACAGCGTGGGATCGTATGAACCATCCTACAATAAAATCGAAATAACATTTATTGGCCTGCCCTTTACTCCCGGCCGTTGCGAAGTGGATGGACGGGATGCGCCGATTGATGCAGATACACGTAACGGGGGAAAAGCATACAAAGTAGTTGTCGGGTCATCCTTTAAGGATTTGAAACTTGCCTGATCGCTTTCGTTTTACTCAAATTCGGTAGAGGTTGTCTGCAGGATATCCAACAAGCTGCAAATGTCATTTTCAAATTTGTCGACAAATCATTAACTATGGTTTGATGAAAAACGGGAAAAAGGGCCTCAAAAAAGCTTAAAATACTACAGTGGGAAAGGCCCGTCAATAAAACCAGGGGATATGAAAAACTGGAAAATTAAGCTTTCCTTGTTTCTGAACTATTTTGTCTTTGCCATTCTGCTTAACAGCGTAGGGACGGTCATCTTACAGGTACAAACCGATTTTGGTATTACGGAACAGGCTGCTTCAGTTCTCGAGGGATACAAAGATCTATCCATTGCCATCGCCTCATTTCTTATCGCATCTTACATCCCCAAATTTGGGTACAGGAAATCGATGCTTGCCGGGCTCCTTTTCGTAACGGTGGGTGCTGTATTAATGCCATTGGTCCAGACCTTTGTTATGACAAAAATTTTGTTTGCCTGTGTGGGGGTTAGTTTTGCCATTATTAAAGTCTCTGTTTACTCCACCGTGAGCCTGGTTACCGAAGGTTCTAATGAGCACAGCAGTTTCATGAATGTACTGGAAGGGATATTCAAAATTGGAGAGCTTTCCCTGTACTGGCTGTTTGGCTTTTTTATCGGATCGGCCGCTTTTAACTGGTTGGATACGTATTGGGTGCTGGCTGTCACTTCCGCTCTGGCCTTCACCCTGTTACTGTTTACGGAGTTGGACGAGAGCGCTGTGCAGGAGGAAAATCAGGATACCAAGAAGAGTTTTCTGGATATGATCGGCTTGGTTAGGTTTCCGCTTGTATTGCTCTTCATTGCCGGCATCTTTTTATATGTGTATATCGAACAGGCGATAACAACCTGGATGCCGACATTCAATAACAAAATTCTTCAGCTGCCAAACGACATGAGTGTGCAAATTGTGAGTATTCTGGCAGCTACAACAGCAATCGGACGGCTGGCCAGTGGAGCTCTTATGAAATTTGTGAACTGGTTTTGGGTGCTAATCGGGTCTGTGGCCGGTGCGATGGGACTGGTAGTTTTAGTTCTGCCACTGACGGGCGGCATTGAACCCGGTTCGGTAACCGGCTGGCTGGATGCACCGTTTGCAGCTTATATATTCCCGTTGATTGGGCTGTTTCTGGCGCCTATCTATCCGACGTTGAGCTCCAGTGTCCTCAGCAGATTACCCAAAGCCAAACAGAGTGGGATGACAGCCCTTATCGTGATATTCTCGGCGCTGGGTGGTACTACCGGTTCGATATTTACCGGTTATATATTTGGTACTCTGGATGGTATTACTGCGTTTTATCTTTCACTCATACCGATGGGAATAATGATCCTGATCCTTTTCCCCTATCGCAGACTCCGTGATAATTTTGAGTTTGAAAGCTTGGTGAATTAAAGGCCATTGAATAATTCATTCAACAAAAAATGGGCCAACGGATTCAGACAGGTACGTTAGTTTACTTTATGAAGAATCCTATGGCGGAAGAAAGGAACTGCTATGAGACCAATCGATCTGTCCGATTATATACAGCTGGAAGGACCGCTGTTTGAGGAAGTGCAGCGATCGGAAATTTTTGAAGATTCCAAAACCTTTGTCGACTGTATTCCCAAAATAGATCCCCCACAGATTCTGGCCAAATACCTGAATCGAAAGGACAAAAACGATTTTGATCTGCGCTCTTTTGTAGAGGAGTATTTTCATATCCCCGGAAACAATACGGAATCTGCAATTTCGGTCGGTGCTACTATGGAAGCACATATCGAGAAATTATGGGATTATCTGGGGCGAACCCCTAGCGATAAAGTCAACCCCTACAGTACACTCATACCGTTGAGTGCTCCCTATATAGTACCGGGCGGGCGATTTCGCGAAATCTACTACTGGGACAGCTATTTTACCGCCGAGGGGCTGGCCGCGGCCGGACATATCGATATGGTTGAAAACCTGATTAAGAACTTTTGCTATCTTATACGGCAGGTGGGACATGTGCCCAACGGCAACAGACAGTATTACGTGAGTCGTTCTCAGCCGCCCTTCCTGTTCCTGCTGGTTGATCTGTTGGAGCGCTACAAGGGAAGTGACGCCATAGTCTACTATCTGGACCCGCTTAAAAAAGAGTACGAATTCTGGATGGATGGCACCGAAATGTTGACGGAGGCCCACCCAGTTCATCGCAGAGTTGTGCATGTAGACAAAGGAAAAAGAATTTTGAATCGGTACTGGGATGACCGGCCACTGCCCCGGGAGGAATCGTGGCAGGAAGATGCAGAGGTGGCACTTGATGAACCCGACCCCAGACAGGTGTATCGCGATCTGCGTGCCGGGGCAGAGTCGGGATGGGACTTTAGCAGTCGCTGGCTTGGGGACAAGTCGGATCTTCGTACAATCCGGACGACTTCAATTCTGTCGGCAGATTTGAATGCCTTGCTGTACGGTTTGGAATCAAAATTAAGTAGCTGGACCGAGGGAGAGGTATCGGAACGATTTGCAGAAGCAGCCCGGAAAAGAAAGAGAAATTATAATACCTATTTCTGGAATGATAAGAAGGGATATTATTTCGATTACGATCTTGAAAATAAGACCCAAACCGAATGTATGTCACTGATCGGAGTCTATCCACTTTTTTTGGAACTTTCTTCACAGAAACAGGCTGATCAGGTGGCAACTATACTTGAGGAGGAATTTCTCCGGGAAGGCGGACTGGTCACCTCACTGCACCAAACCGGCCAGCAGTGGGATTATCCCAATGGGTGGGCACCCCTGCAATGGATGGGTATCGTCGGCCTGTGCAATTACGGACATCATGAGCTGGCGGAAGAGATCGCGAGGCGTTGGGTGAATTTAAACAGGGATGTGTTTGATCGTACCGGTAAGATGATGGAAAAATATAATGTGTGTGACCTTTCACTGGAAGGTGGCGGCGGTGAATATCCCCTGCAGGATGGTTTTGGATGGACAAATGGAGTAGTGGTTGCACTGCAAAAGCTGTTTGGATGGTAACCTTTTTTAGAAAGCCCTATTCGTATTGGTAAGAAAAATCATTCCCAGTGAAGTTCTAACTGTCCATCAGAGGTTTGGGAAACCGAATGCCCGAACTGTCTGCATTGGTCATTCATAACTCCGGTCAACCATTTCACTTCCCCGGGCGGTGCCTTTCTTAACTGGAAACGGTGGATCTGCATCGGGCTCATCCGGAGAGATAACAGTTCTCCATCCTCATCCAGTTTGGGGAAATAGAGCAGAGTCAAGTCGTCGTGAAATTTTTCATGGCCACTGATTCCCTCATAATCATTGATTAGGTCACCGCAGCCATATAAAATCAGTTTACCCTTATATACTTCGATTCCCTTCCGGTGATGCGATGAATGCCCGTGTATCAGGTCTGCCTTGCCGCTGTCAATCAAACGACGGGCAAACGCTTTTTGTCGTTTCGGTATGCCATAGCCCCAGTTGCTGCCCCAGTGAATTGAGACTATCACCCTGTCGCCTTTCTGCCGGTACTGCTGTATATCAGAGATAACCTTTTTAGCACTGTTCCCACCAATATGCGGCAAGAAATGTACACCCGGTTGTTCCGCATCAGCCTGCCAGCTCATCGGTATACCCGCCGTCAAGGCTCCATAAGAAAAAACGAGTATACGACCTTCATCAGTACTCAGCACGGCCGGTTGTGAAGCTGATTCAGCATCAAGACCAGCTCCCGCCGTTTTTAATCCCGCTTGTTGGAGGGTATTCAGTGTCTCCTTAAGTCCGTCATACTCCCAGTCCAGAACATGGTTGTTCCCCAGCACACAGATATCGATGTTGGCTGTAGTGAGCAGAGCCACATTTTTAGGATGCATACGATAATGGATATGCTTGTTCTTCCAGGAAGCGTCGCTGGTAGTGACAGCGGTCTCCAGATTTATGATTCGAATATCGGGCTGGTAACTATTCAGTTCATCAAGAGCCTCTCCCCAGATATATTGGTAGGAAACCTCTTCGGGTATGGAGCCATTTTCCTTTTCAGCTAACTGCACATATTGTTTTGCATTTTTAACATAGCGTTCATGGAGAATGGGATCTACGGAATGAGGTAATACCTGATCGATCCCGCGACTGGTCATCACGTCTCCAGAGAGAAATAACGTAATGGAACCAGGGTCGGTTTTACTCATGCTTTTGTAATTCCTCCCCTGCTCAGAAAAAAGTGGGTTCATAAGAGCAAAACCAATTATCGTCTTGCAGCTACAACTAACAAATTGTTTCCGGTTGAGTTCCGCCACAAAATATTTTTATAGGTGACCTATTACTTGTTTTTCTAAAACATGAGATACCACTTATGACGTTTCCATTGTGATTGGTACGGGCTGGAAATAAAAAGCAGCAATACTTATCCGTACTTTAGGAATGCCATTTCATAACATAAGTTCAACTTTAATGTTCACTGTTCACTTAAAAAACCTTATGTTTGGATGCATAAAAGTAAAATTCGATATACCTCTTTAAATTAAGTAACAATCAAATTATGAAAGACCAACGACGGGTAGTAGTAACCGGAATGGGCGCACTTACTCCGCTCGGACACGATGTTAACGACTTTTGGGAGGCTTTGAAAGAGGGGACCCCCGGAGCGACCCGAATATCCAAATTTGATCCATCAGAATTTCGCACACAAATAGCATGTGAATTAAAAGATTTTGACGCTTCTGACTTCCTGGAGCACAACACGATCCGGCGAACAGATCCCTTTACCCAATATGCGCTCATCGCCGCGGATGAGGCTATCGATGACTCAGGACTGGAAGTTGAAAATATGGATCCCTTTGATGTGGGAGTGATATGGGGTAGTGGCCAGGGGGGTATGGAAATTTTTGAAGAGGAAGTTCGTAACTATGCTGAAAATGACTACAGTCCACGGTTCAGCCCGTTTTTTGTACCCAAGCTTATTGTCAATATGGCCTCCGGCATGATATCGATGCAGCATGGAATGATGGGCATTAATTACACTGCGGTATCGGCCTGTGCCACATCCAACACGGCTATCATGGATGCACTCAACTACATCCGGTGGGGACAAGCTGATGTGATTGTGA
>JBEPXS010000159.1:0-7729 GCA_041641755.1 Balneolaceae bacterium | reverse complement strand
CGGAGTCCCCTTGTCAATAATTTCTCCCAAAAAGAAGCTTCTTTTAAATGACATTGTCTCCAAAAAAATCATAGCGGTTCGACAAATATTGCTAAAACTTGGCCTTGAGAATGCAAAAGCCAAAGCCGTATCAATCAATAAACTGGAGATCCCTGCCTTTTCTCTGTTAATCTCCAAGCATGCATTTAAGGTAGATGAACTCTGGGAGATGGTTGAGGAAAAGCCCTGGGCTTCCCTGGTGTTCTACAAAGGAATCAACTTTGAAGATGAGCTAAAGGAGATCGATAAGCCACTAAAAATCGATTGCTTCGACCTCTCCGACGAGTCCGATTTTTACGAGGGTAAATGCCTGCTCTTTCTTAATCACAAATAGTTCTTTTTTATCAGCCGAAGTCCCCAAAGTTGAGGCTAGACTGTGGAGGTACAAATGGTACAACTTTGATTCACACACCATATCCATGTTCTCGGGTAACCCTCTGCGCCTCCCTTTTTAACAAAGCGATATATTTATTGAACTTATCCATTTCAACAGATTGGAATAACTCAATTCTACACTATTTAAAATGTTGTATGTAACAGATACCTTTTCACTGGGTATCCATAAAAATGATTACGCTTTTCTTTTAAATCATTAGGAGCTAATATCACTACTGATTATCCATTATTTTAACCTTTTGAATTATAGATTAAACCCTTAAAAGGAACCGGGATATGAATAGTACCGAGCGCCGAATGAAGCTAATTCTTATGCTTCAGCAATCTAATAAGAGATTAACGGTTAATGATATTGCCGATAAATTTAATGTAAGCCGCCGCACGGTTTTTCGTGATTTTAATAGTCTTTCTGAAATGAATGTACCGGTCACGTGGGATGAGTATAACGGGTATGGAATTATGCGCGGCTATAAGGTACCACCACTAATGTTTACCTCGAAAGAGCTGGCCACTATTATGGTTGGCCTGAACTTTGTTAAATCGCAGGTAGACCAGACGATGGTGGAAGATGCTGAGGGTGTAGAGTTAAAAATAAAAGAGATACTGCCAGATGAGCTCCGAAATTTTATGGAGTCGTTTGAAAAACGTACCGTAGTCGATCCATTTCTAAATTATGGTCCCGAAAAAAAGGAGGGGGGCAACTGGTACCTGGTGAGTACGGCTACCGCTGAAAACAAACAACTGAAATTTTCTTACCGGAGTAAATCTACTGAAGAGGTGACCGATCGTAAAATTGATCCCTATCTTTTGGTTTTCTACCGCGACCACTGGAATGTGATCGGATGGTCCCATAAGAGAGACGGCGTTCGTAACTTTGTGCTCGATCGGATGGCTGAAATAAAAATTTTGAGTACTGAATTCGATCAAAAAGATGAAATCGATGTAGAGGACCTTATTTTCCGATCTGACGGCAAATCGTATTTAATCAAGGTAGATGTATCCAAATCTGCTTTAAGGCGATTTAAAAGCAATTTGCCAACAAAAATAATTAGGCAAAAAGAAACAAAACCTAATTTATTTAGGCTAGAATTTAATTTCGATAATGTAAGTTTTATGAATAGATGGCTGATGCAATTTGTCGATGATATTAAAATCATAGAACCAAATATATTAATTGAAAAAAGAAATAAACTCCTATCATCTATGATAAATAATAACACATAAAAATATTTATTTTAAAATGTCTTATATAAATATTTTGCTATACCATGCATCATAATATCCTTAACAAAATATTATCATCAAAACTAAGTGCTTCCAGTACCAGAATTTTATGACTCCAAACCAATAACAAAAAAGCCAGACAATGCCATACTTAACATTATGTAAGTACAATTACTGCCTGGCTTAAACTAAAATGTCAAACCAGATTGATTAGTGTGTTAGTATTTTAGGTCCAGCCTCAATAATATTTCGGCTGCTTTCCTCCTTATATTGCTCAAAGTTTTCGTTGAACAATTCACCCAGTTTTGATGCCTGTTTATCATAGGCTTCAGGATTATTCCATGTATCGCGTGGTTGAAGTATTTCGCTCGGTACATCTTCGCACCTGGCTGGTACCTCAACGCCGAACACGTCGTGCGTTACTGTTTCAACATCATTTAGCGTCCCGGCATGAATTGCATTGATAATAGCCCGGGTGTATTTAAGGTCTATTCGTGATCCTTCTCCATACGGCCCACCCGTAAGTCCGGTGTTGACCAGCCAGGCCTGCGCGTTATGCTCACGCATCTTTTCCGCCAGCATTTCGGCATATTTGCTCGGGGGCCAAGCCAGGAAAGCCGCACCAAAGCAAGCAGAAAACGTCGCTTCCGGTTCATCAACCCCAACCTCTGTACCAGCAACTTTAGCCGTGTACCCGCTAATAAAGTGGTACATCGCCTGCTCAGGAGTAAGCTTACTTACAGGGGGCAGAACACCAAAAGCATCATATGTTAAGAATATAATGTTGTTGGGATGTGCTGCGGTGCACGGTATCTTGGCGTTTGAGATATACTCAATCGGATAAGAAGCCCGTGTGTTTTTGGTGATACTGGTATCATCAAAGTCAACTTTACGGGTTTCGGAATCGTAACCAACGTTCTCGAGCACCGTCCCAAATTTTATGGCATTATAGATCTCCGGTTCTTTCTCTTCCGAGAGATTAATTGTTTTGGCATAACAACCACCCTCAATATTGAAGATACCTTCATCACTCCAACAGTGCTCGTCGTCTCCAATAAGCTTGCGGTTGCTGTCGGCGGAGAGAGTTGTTTTCCCAGTTCCGGATAGCCCAAAAAAGAGCGCCACGTCATCTGATGAGTCTCCCTCATTCGCAGAGCAGTGCATGGAAAGAACATCCTGCTTGGGCATCAAATAATGCATGACGGTAAAAATACCTTTCTTCATTTCGCCGGCATACTCGGTTCCTAAAATAACCATTTCACGCTTTTTGAAATGTACATCCACACTGGCGTCAGAGGTCATTCCCTCTGTAAATTTATTGGCTGGAAACTTCCCGGCATTGTACACTACAAAATCTGGTTCTCCGAAATTCTCGAGCTCTTCTGCCGTGGGCCGGATCAACATATTGTGCATAAAAAGAGCATGATAAGGCCGTTCAGCTATAATACGAACTTTCAACCGGTAACTAGGATCCCATCCGGCAAACCCGTCAATCGTATAGAGTCGAGGTTTCGTATTCAGGTAATCGGTTGCTCTTTGGTGGTTGATGTTATATGTATGTTCATCTAATGGAATATTTATATTCCCCCACCAAATTTCGTCATTCATTTCATCATTGTTAACAACCCGTTTGTCGGCGGGACTTCGACCCGTTCGTTCGCCCGATCGTACAACAAGTGCTCCATTATTAGTAACTGCAGAGCCTTCATCGTATCTAATCGCTTCTTCATAGAAGCGTGCGGGTGCGGCGTTCCTGATGATATCTTTCACTTTAATATCGTGCTTGGAGAGGTCTACTTTTTGATTTGCCATAACGATTTTCACTTAATCTTTAGGGATGTAATGATATATCGATAACGATATACATAAGTAACTAATAAGACCATTGTATCAACTCACAAATAATATACCTCTGGTATTTGAAGTTTCGATTAAGAAGAGTTTGTTCTTTTTTTAAATATTAGCTGACCGTAATTTATACGGTATTATAATTGTACAATTTACGTCGCAACTAAAAAATTAAAACAAAATCATTCCGATGATTCAACGCCGATCCGTCGCTATAATAGGAACAGGAAATGTAGGGGTAGCCGCAGCCTACGCAATGTTCAACCAGCGCACCGTCAGTGAAATAATCCTAATCGACCTGGACAAGGAGCAGGCCGAAGGCGAAGCGATGGACCTGATGCACGGGCAATTGCTGGTCGGCAACGTAACGGTTCGTGCCGGTAATTATGAGGATCTGGAGGAAACCCAGGTTGTTGTGGTTACGGCAGGTGTTGGGCAATCATCTGCTTCTGAATCACGCCTGGAGTTGTTAAACCGAAATACCGAGGTGTTTAGAAATATTATCGGTGAGCTAGACAAATATGCTCCAAATGCGATTCTTATTATAGCCACTAATCCTGTGGATATACTTACCTATGTTTCACAAAAGTTAAGTTCCCGAAACCCAGAACGGATTATTGGAACGGGAACCTTGCTGGATACAGCCCGATTCCGTGCATTGATCGGGCGTTATTATAATGTAGATCCACAATCAGTACACGCTTACATTCTCGGTGAGCACGGCGACTCCGAAGTACCGATCTGGAGTCAGGCCAATATTGGTGGTAAGCCTATAAAAGATACCGTAGTGATGGGCAAGCATTTTAATCCGGAAGTGATGGATTCGATATTTAATGAAGCTAAAAATGCCGCTTACAAAATCATTGATAAAAAAGGTTACACTAACTCTGCAATCGGTGTTGTAATCACACGCATTGTAAAAAGCATTCTTGAAGATGAAAAAAGCGTAATCCCCGTAAGTGTATATTGGGATGGTGCCTACGGCATAGAAGATGTATGCATGAGCCTGCAGAGTGTAGTTGGTATTGAAGGAGTGAAACAACGTGTATTACCAGACCTTGACCAAGAAGAGGTTGAAGGATTGCAACGATCAGCTGAGGTTCTCAAAAAGAGTTTAAACCAAATTGATATTTAGTCTTTAACTATATAATAGCTCTATGTCTGCATTCAAGTACTATTCCACAAAGTTCAGCCTAGTAATCGTTGTCAGCTTTATTATCGGTGCTTGTACCTCAAGCTCCGGCACTTCGCAAAATAATACCAACACTGAAGGGGAGGGATCCCAATCGGTGCAGGAACTTGTTTGGGAGTTATCCTGGTCAGATGAATTTGATTATGAGGGTCTTCCGGATTCTGCCAAATGGGATTACGAGACGGGTTATATACGAAATGATGAGCGGCAATTTTATACAAAAAAGCGTCCTGAAAATGTACGTGTAGAAGATGATAATCTCGTCATAGAATCAAGGAAGGATAATTACAACGACCATTCCTATACCTCTGCCAGCTTGGTCACCCGGGGCAAAGCGGAGTGGCAATATGCCAAGATTGAGGTCCGGGCCAAGCTACCCACCGGTCGGGGGATGTGGCCGGCCATCTGGATGCTGGGCACCAATATTGACAAGGTCGGTTGGCCGGCTTGTGGCGAGATCGACATCATGGAAAATGTAGGGTATGATCCCGATGTAGTTCATGCCAATATCCACACCGAGGCTTATAACCACGTTAAGGGCACAAATAAAGGAAACAGCATGCCGGTTGAGGCTCCATATGAGCAATATCACACCTACACCGTAGAATGGCTGCCCCAAAAAATCAGCTTCGATATCGATGGTGAACAGTATTTTACGTTCCAAAAGGAGGCAGATGATCCGGGTGTGTGGCCCTTCGATCAAAAATTTTATCTTATTATAAATGCTGCAATCGGGGGGTCCTGGGGCGGTGCAGAAGGTGTGGACGACAGTATATTCCCACAAAAGTATTATGTAGATTATGTGCGGGTCTATAACCCGGAATGGAAGTCAGAATAGCCAAAATAAAAAAGGCTCCCCGAGCTTGAGGAGCCTTTTAGTTTCAAAAAGTATAAAGAGTCGGACGTTAAACCGTTTCGTCCTCTTCTTCATTAACAACGCGCGTAACGGCCCCGATCTGTCCCTCCTCGTCAAGGCGCATGATGCGAACACCCTGTGTATTGCGACCCATGGTACGGATCCCGCCACAGTTCATTCGAATCACTTTACCCTGTTCGGTAATGATCATCAGATCGTCTTTATCGGATACCTCCTTCAGGGAAATCAAGTCACCGGTTTTCTTCGTTACTTTCAGCGTAATCACACCCTTGCCACCGCGGCTCTGTTCACGGTAATCTTCCACCAGAGAGCGCTTGCCATATCCGTTTTCTGAGATCGCGAGCACCGTGGCCTCATGGGTATTTTTGACTACCACCATATCCACGATCTCGTTGTTTTTACCAATATCCATGCCTTTAACACCGGTAGTATTTCGACCCATATCACGGACATCATCTTCATGGAACCGAATAGCACGACCTTTTCTGTTGGCAAGCAGGATATTGCTTTCCCCATCGGTTAAAGCAGCTTCCAGCAGTGAATCGTCTTCCTTTATGTTGATGGCGATAATTCCATCGCGGCGCGGACGACTGTATGCCTCGAGCGTTGTTTTCTTAACCTGCCCCTGCTTGGTTGACATCATGATATAGTGATTGTTGATATACTCTTCATCATCAAGCGTTTTAACAGGTACAAAGGTTTTTATCGAGTCGTCCTTGTCGATATCGATCAGGTTAACAATGGCCCGTCCGCGTGAAAGTCGAGAACCTTCCGGAATCTCGTAGACTTTGAGCCAATAACAGTTCCCTTTCTCTGTAAAGAACAGGATGTAATTATGGTTCGTAGCCACAAAGAGATGTTCTACATACTCATCATCACGAGTGGAGGTACCTTTCATTCCTTTACCACCACGCTTCTGCCGACGATAACCGCTTACCGGCATCCGTTTGATAAAGCCTTTGTTAGATATGGTCACCACCACATCTTCGTCGGCAATCATATCCTCTACGCTGAACTCTTCGGCAGAGTGGATGATCTGGGTGCGGCGCTGATCACCATAACGACCCTGCAGTTCGGTGATCTCCTCTTTTATGATTTCAGTCTGTCGTTCGCGGTTGGAAAGTATATCACGATAGTTGGCAATCTTCTCTGCGATCTCTGAATACTCCAGATCGATTTTATCTCGCTCAAGCCCAGTCAGCTTCTGCAGGCGCATATCCAGGATCGCTTTCGCCTGGATGTCGGTCAGTGCGTATTTACGGCGCAGCTCCCGGTTGGCCTCATCGGGACTGTCTGAAGAACGGATCGTTTGTATTACTTCATCCAGGTTATCGAGGGCAATCTTGAGGCCCTCAAGAATATGAGCCCGCGCCTCAGCCTGATCCAGATCATAAATAGTACGGCGAATGATCACATCGATACGGTGCTCTACATAGTAGTAGATCAGCTCTTTCAGGTTAAGCAGCTCGGGGCGTCCCTTAACCAACGCAATGTTAATCACTCCAAATGTTTGCTGCATCTGGGTCCACTTGTAGAGCTGGTTAAGTACGATACCCGCATTGGCACCACGCTTCAGTACAATTACGATGCGCATACCCTCGCGGTCCGACTCATCCCGAACCTCGGAAATCTCTTCGATTTTATCGTTCTGAACGAGTTTAGCAATCTTTTGGATCAGGGTGGTTTTATTTACCTGGTAAGGAATTTCAGTAACCACAATCTGCTCGCGGCCGCGGCGCAACTCCTCCGTGCTGGCCCGGGCCCGCATGGTGATTTTTCCCCGTCCCGTTTCGAAAGCCTCTTTCACCCCATCGTAACCATAGATGATACCCCCTGTCGGGAAATCGGGAGCTTTGATATGCTCCATCAACTCACTGATCTCGATGTCCGGATTATCCAGGTAGGCAAGGATGCCGTCGATCACTTCATTAATATTATGCGGAGCCATATTGGTGGACATCCCGACAGCGATACCGGAAGCACCGTTGATTAACAGGTTGGGCAGCATGCTCGGCAGAACCGTCGGTTCCTGGAGCGTATCATCAAAGTTCGGCTGAGTGTCAACCGTATTTTTATTGAGATCGGTGAGCATCTCTTCGGCAATACGCTGCATCCGAACCTCTGTATACCGCATCGCCGCAGCGTTGTCACCA
>JBEPXS010000158.1:3436-7729 GCA_041641755.1 Balneolaceae bacterium | reverse complement strand
TAACTGAAAAACCTACGACGATTAAAATTATGAGCGCCAATCTTTGAACAAGGGAATGCATGAAATAGGAGAAGTATCTGTAGAGTTAAGAATTAATTATTTATCGTTGGAGCTTGATTATTATCCGATTCCAAGAACCACTTTCTGTACCTGTTCATGTTGTAAGACAACCGAAACATGCTCTTTTAATTTGGTTGCCAGCTCCAACCCGACAAACTGAGCCTGAACAGGGACCGTTCGATGTCCTCTATCTATTAAAACTGCAGTATGGATCTCATCAAATGCAACATAGTCGTAAACATGGTTCAGTGTGGTAAACATTGTCTGTCCTGAAAATATAACGTCATCGACAACCAACGGATAAGACTCCCTGATCTGACTGGGTGAAATATGTTTTTCAGAAAGGGGTTGTTTCTGTCCAATTTGTACAAGAGGGAACTCCCGGTTGTAAATGCCGGCAAGATATTCGTGCAATTGGGAAGCCACTACAAAACCACGCTCTTCTATCCCTATCAGGAAAATATCACGATCCTCACGATTATCTTCTGATATTTGATATGCCATCCTTTTGAGTGTGCGCCTTACCCGCTCACGGTCCATATACACCAATTCAGAACTATCTGACATAGATAAGAATATAGCTTTAAAAAATGAGTCTTAAATTAAGCATTTATATGTAGCATTACGAGTACTAAATCAAAGGAAATAATCGTTAATAACACAGATAATTTAGATTAACACAAACCAGTTTATTACATTTAACTTTATCATCTACACAACAACCAAAGGGGAGAAACAAGCTATGAGCAAGAAATCAAATATTGGATCAATATTATTGGCAGCCAGTTCTTTCTTAGGTGGTATAGGATTAGGTCTGATTCTGGCACCACGCAGCGGCAGGCAAAGCCGTAAATGGTTAACCGACCACGCTTCAGAAATTGCAGACTGGATCGATCAAAAAGGACGAACCGCAGCACATAAGGGGCAATACCGGTTACATAAAATTCGAGACCGAATGGAGAGAGAATACCAAGACACGATCCCTGATCTTTACAGCGCCACCCGACATATCGACCTGGATGGCTCCGGCCATCATCGGTGAACGACCTCGATCAGAAATATCATGAGCATCTGTTACACTGGATCTGGGAATCTCTGTATTTTGATCTCCACAACCTACAATCTGTTAACGGCCAGCCAATCACAATATTGGATACTGGGGATCTGAACGCCTCCGATGGTCCCGACTTTACCAATGCCCGCCTTCAGATCGGTGACCTGCTTTGGCATGGCGATATTGAATTCCACTGGTCTGTTTCCGACTGGACGAAACACGGTCACCATACTGATTCGGGTTATAATCAAGTGATACTGCATATTGTATATTACAATCCCGACGGGAAACAGGTAAAACGGGAAGACGGTACCACACCTTTCACGTTACATTTCCGTCCTCATTTGCCCGACAAACTGGACCAGCTTCTTGCTGCCTTTCACCAAACGGATCAGCTGCCTTGTGCCGGGCAGATCCAATACATTTCAAAAGAAGCTCTCGAACAACAATTTGAACAGGCCCACAGAGAATATTTTGAGACCAAGACAGACTTCCTGCTTCAGTTTTATGATCCCGGTATCGGCCCTGTCTCCGCCTGGAAGCAACTTTTTTCACTTGGTCTGTTCGACGGGCTCGGCATCTCTCTTAATCGTGAACCGATGCTACAGGTAGGACAGTTAATGCACGAGTGTACTCAAACTAAGTCAAAAACAATAGGCACACCTGACCAACTACGAGAGCTGGCTCTACATACTGCCGGATTTACTCAAAAAAATGACGCACCTTCTATAAACTGGAATTATAAAGGGTCCCGCCCAACCAATCATCCCAGGCGCCGGTTGTTGCAAGCTGCAACACTTATGTGGAACATTCAGCATATCCCGTTAAAACGCTGGTACACCGAGGAGCCAGAAATCTTGTGGAAAGAGTTAATACAAACTGTCAATACCGAAACAGGTATAGGCCGGGAGCGCAGTGATATCTTGTATGGTATTGTCTTTTTGCCAGCTCTGTGGCTGCTTGGAAATCTCCTCCATATCAACCGGCTCAAGCAGCAAACGTTCGACAGTTGGATGAACCATCACGCACAACTGCCCACCTCCCTGTTCACCCTATTCGCACGGGCGGATATCCCCCCGGAAATATACAAGTATCAACTGGGGGCAGTTTACCAGCTAAAACACTACTGCAGACCCCGCAGATGCCGCCAATGCAAGGTACTAAAAGAGATAATTTCTTCTTGATTCCAAATTGGCAAATTCATATCATCTGAATCTCTCGAAAAAGCGATATTGCCCGGTCGTCTAATGGCAGGACAGCGGTTTTTGGTACCGTCAGTGGGGGTTCGAATCCTCCCCGGGCAACAAGAGCGGAAAAGACTCTTATGGAAGGATGACTGTAAAGGCATCCTTTTCTTTTATCTTGAACCTTTGAACGCCTTTGCCTCGTTGGATACGCCTCTTGCCATATTTGCCGGCCGCAGTAACCTTGCGCTTGCACGGGCCATTGCGGACCATTACGGTACTACGCTTGGGGAGGTTACGATCAAACCGTTTTCTGATGGTGAACTTTATGTGAAGTATGAACAGAGCATCCGGGGTGAAGATATTTTTGTGGTTCAATCAACTCCCCCGCCGGGGGACAATATTATGGAACTGCTGTTTATGCTGGATGCAGCCAAGCGGGCGTCAGCCAAGCGGGTTACGGCGGTCATTCCCTATTTCGGGTATGCCCGACAGGATCGTAAAGACCGGCCCCGCGTTTCCATTGCTTCAAAACTGATGGCCAACCTGCTTACCGAGGCAGGCGCTGACCGGGTATTGACGATGGATTTGCATGCTGCGCAGATTCAGGGTTTCTTTGACATCCCGATGGATCACCTGTATGCGAGCCGATTATTTATTGATTACTTTAAGGAGAATCCGATCGAAAATCTGGTTGTTGTAGCACCGGATGTCGGGAGCCTGAAGATGTCGCGATCGTACGCAAAGAGAATCGGAGCACGGCTTGCGTTCATAGATAAACGGCGACCTAAGCAGAATGTGGCCGAGGTCATGAATATCGTAGGTGAAGTTGAAGGCAAAAATGTATTGATTGTGGACGACCTGATTGACACCGCCGGTACTTTGACCAACGCAGCAGCAGCTCTGAAAGAACGGGGAGCTTTAAACATAATAGCAACATGTACGCATCCTATTTTATCGGGACCCGCGTACCAACGCATTGATGATTCACCTATTGATGAGTTGTTGGTTACCGATACGGTACCACTTCAGCGACCCTCGGATAAAATCCGGGTATTGAGTGTAGCTGGTATATTTGCTGAGGCGATTCAGCGTATTCACACCAACGACAGTATTAGTGTCCTATTTGATGATTAAAACCAATTGTAAAAATTATGATTACGCCAGAAGTAGTTAAACTAGAAGGAAAAGTAAGAGAAACCGGACGTAAAGTAGCAGACGCCCTTCGCGATTCCATGAGAGTACCTGCTGTGCTTTACGGACCCGAGGTTGAAGAGAATATCCATTTCTCTGTTGATGAACTTGAGCTTGAAAAAGTTCTTTCCAACAGTCGCCGTCAAATTATTGAACTGGAAATTGACGGGCAGACCCACCAAACCCTCTTAAAAACGACCGACTTCCATCCCGTGTCAGATCGGGCAATCCATGCGGATTTTTATGCTCTGGATGATGAACACAAAGTTATGCTCAGTGTCCCACTGCGGCTTACAGGTAGTGCCATTGGCGTTACCGATGGCGGTGGCCGCGTATTCCAGCCGATGCATATCTTGCGCATCCGCACCTACCCCGATAATATTCCGGGCGCTTACAGTATTGACATTACGGAGCTGGAGATCGGTGATTCCATCCACGTACGAGATCTTGACCTGGAAGATATTGAAGCTCTGGATGACGGAAGCCGTACCATCGTAACGATTGTTCCGCCAAAATCCGAAGCTCTGCTTACTTCTACCCTTGTTACCGAAGAACCTGCTGAAGAAGAGGAACTCGAAGAGGGTGAAGAACCGGTGGAAGGAGAACTTGAAGAAGGTGAAGAGCCAGCAGAAGGTGAAGGTGAAGAGGAAGAAGGTGAAGACGAGGAAACCACGGAATAACCACCTTCATTAACATTTACACTCTTGAATACTATAATTTCATGACCTTATGCCCATAATTGTTGGCTTAGGTAATCCCGGTTCTAAGTATGCCGGAACCCGTCACAATATAGGGTATGAA
>JBEPXS010000158.1:0-3426 GCA_041641755.1 Balneolaceae bacterium | reverse complement strand
ATGAAGTCGTTGATAAATTGGCGGAGCGCCATTCCGCCAGATTAGGGCCTGGGAAAGGCCCTTTTCATGTAGGTACTGTTCGACATCACGGAGAAAAATTACTGTTGGTAAAACCGACCACCTACATGAATCGTAGTGGAGATGCCGTTGCTAAAGCACTCAACTGGTATAAAGTTGACATCAGCGACTGCCTGATATGCTATGATGATCTGAACCTGCCCATCGGCTCTATTCGATTGCGTCCCAAAGGGAGTGCCGGAGGGCATAACGGGATCAAAGATATCATTCGAAAGGTGGGAAGCGATCAATTCCCACGCCTTCGGATCGGAATCGGGGATGATTTTTATGAAGGGGATCAAGTTAACTACGTACTTTCCCGGTTTTCTGACGACGAACTTCAAACCATGGAACAAACGCTTGACCGAGCCTGTGATGCAGCGATTGCTTTTGTAGATCACGGCATTGACGACGCAATGAACAATTACAATTAATTTTCAAACTATAACCACCAGAAACCTAAACCTTCAACATGAATACTCTAATACTCTATTTAGTACCAGCAGCCGGGGTTATTGCGCTGCTATATACCTTCCTGAAGTCATCCTGGGTAGGCAAGCAAGATCCCGGTACCGAGAAGATGTCTAAAATCAGTGCCCATATTCAACGGGGAGCTATGGCGTTCCTGAGGGCTGAATATAAAGTACTGTCCATTTTTGTAATCTGTGTGGCTATTTTGCTTGGTATTACCGCAAATCCCGAAACCTCGCACTGGCTTATCTCTGCATCCTTTATTGTGGGGGCGTTCTGCTCGGGCCTGGCCGGTTTCATCGGTATGAGAGTAGCAACCAAGGCGAATGTTCGAACTACGAATGCTGCACGGTCCGGGTTAGCACAAGGACTGAACATCGCGTTTGCCGGTGGTTCCGTAATGGGACTCGGCGTAGTAGGACTTGGTGTTCTGGGTCTTGGTCTGCTGTTTATTCTTTTTGGAGATATGTTTGGTACTGGTTCTGCAGCCGATGTTAACAAAGTGTTGGCTGTCGTAACCGGATTTTCTTTTGGTGCTTCCTCGATTGCTCTTTTTGCTCGTGTGGGTGGTGGCATCTATACCAAGGCGGCTGATGTTGGGGCCGACCTTGTAGGAAAAGTTGAAGCAGGTATTCCCGAAGACCATCCCCTGAATCCCGCTACCATTGCGGATAATGTTGGGGACAACGTGGGTGATGTTGCCGGTATGGGGGCCGACCTTTTTGAATCGTATGTGGGTTCCATCATCGGTACCATGGTACTGGGTGCTGCTTTTATGGCAAATCCCGAGTGGGCCGACAATTTTAATGGTCTTTCAGCTGTACTTCTACCGCTGGTTCTTGCAGGTACCGGTATCTTGACCTCTATCCTGGGAACCTTTTTTGTCCGTGTTAAAGAAGGTGGGAATCCCCAGTCAGCTCTTAATATCGGTGAATTTATCTCTGCTGCCGTAATGCTGGTGGCTTCGTACCTGCTGATCCAATGGATGCTGCCGGCAAGCTGGACCTTCAACGGTATTGAGTACACCCCTATGGGCGTATTCTGGGCTACTATCTTTGGACTTGCAGCCGGTCTGCTCATCGGTCTTGTCACAGAACATTATACGGGAACCGGTACTAAACCTGTTATCTCTATCGTGAAGCAGTCGGTAACCGGTTCTGCTACAAACATTATCGCCGGTGTGGGTGTGGGAATGATTTCAACCGCCATACCGATCATAATTATTGCGGCTGCTATCATCGGCGCCCATTATATGGCTGGCCTCTACGGCATTGCAATTGCTGCAGTAGGTATGCTTTCCAACACCGGAATACAGCTGGCTGTTGATGCCTACGGACCGATTTCTGACAACGCCGGAGGAATTGCTGAGATGTCTGAACTACCCGGGGAAGTACGTGAACGTACCGATAAACTCGATGCCGTTGGAAATACTACAGCTGCTATCGGTAAAGGATTTGCGATCGGTTCTGCAGCCCTCACGGCACTGGCACTGTTTGCGGCTTTTATTACTTCCTATAATGCCACCCACGCTGAAGCTTTGACAGGTATCGACGTTACTCAGCCGACTGTTATGGCAGCTCTTTTCATTGGTGCCATGCTCCCGTTTCTCTTCTCTGCCCTCTCCATGAATGCGGTGGGACGTGCCGCTATGTCTATGATTGAGGAAGTTCGCAGACAGTTCAGAGATATTCCCGAACTGCGCGCCGGGCTTGATGCTATGAACCGAAACGAAGGAAAGAAGCTTGAAGAGTGGTCGGAACAAGACCGTAAGGATTTTGAAGCGGCAGACGGTAAGGCGGAGTATGAGAAGTGCGTTGCTATCTCTACCACCGCTTCCATTCGCGAGATGGTTGCACCTGGTGTACTGGCCGTAGTCGTTCCTGTTGCATTTGGTTTCCTCGGTGGCCCCGAAATGCTCGGAGGTCTGCTGGCAGGAGTTACCGCAGCCGGTGTACTGATGGCCCTGTTTCAGTCGAACGCCGGTGGAGCGTGGGACAACGCCAAGAAGATGATCGAAGAAGGATTTGAACACAATGGTGAACAACTGGGTAAAGGATCGGATGCTCACAAAGCCGCTGTTGTCGGTGATACCGTAGGAGATCCCTTCAAGGATACTTCGGGTCCTTCTCTGAACATTCTTATCAAGCTTATGTCTGTTGTTGCCCTTGTAATTGCAACGATGATCTAGACACAAATCTTGTTATTCAAAAAAGCCTCGTCGCTTAAGTGTGGCGGGGCTTTTTTTATTTCTTTTTATTGCGTACTACGTATTTCATATTTTTAATAACATTAAGTAAGTAATTGTTGAATGTGCAGAACCCTGTACTACATATGGATATTTTTAAGCTTTTTTTTGAACACGATCTTCGGTTAGATAAATTGAAGGAACGGCATACAGACAAGGCCCCTGACACAGAGATGTCTGTAGAAGATTTCATGCAGCCCGATCCTACCTATTCAAAATTTTATTTTACCGGCACTCGTCTCCGGGAGGAAAAATTCGGCCTGAATATTCTTGAGCATTACAATGATGTGCTGTTCTGTCTTGAAAATTTTTTCCAGGGTCAAAGCCTCATTACAGCGTATGGAACCCATCCAAGTCTTGGAGGCGCTCTGGAACAAATTTCAATTGGTGAGGCTATCCTTATTACAACCAAAACCGATACTAATTTCAGCCCATCCGATCTGCATGTGGACCGGAACTCCAATGTCGGACACTTCAAGGAAGAGCTAAGTAAAGTGCTGAAAGAGGGACTATTGGTTCTCTATAAAGAAAAAGCCCACCACGGATTTGATCTCCACCTGTATTCCCAGAAAAATATTTACGAAAAATTATTTTATCCGCTAAAAAAGTTGATCGGAGATACATTCCGTTTCTTCAGTATTAACAGCAAACGT
>JBEPXS010000157.1:0-7777 GCA_041641755.1 Balneolaceae bacterium | reverse complement strand
AACTCCGTCGAGATCATCTCTGGCTAACAATCGTTTATAGTCTGTCTCACCCCGGGTGTACAGTTCAGGAGCAGGATATCCCTCCTCGGTTGCTATTTTAGCAGTATGTTGTGCATTCTTTTTGTCAATATCACAGATAGCGGGTACTTTAACGCCGGGGAGCCTGAGCAATCCGCGAACATGACCACTACCGCGGGAACCAACCCCGATAACCCCGATATGAACCGTTTTACTATCGCGTGCTTTTAAAATACTAAAGGGTGCAATTGAAAGACCAGTACCGGCAGCTGCTATGGTTTTTATAAAATCTCTTCGGTTAGATTTGTTACCCATACGTCACGTCACCTGAATTATCTGTTTTGGTTAACTATCCCATCCATATCTTCATAGATAATAAATTGAAAATAAAAACAAATGAAAACCTTTCGTTTATTTTCTTTTTGATAATTTTAACTTTCATTTATTTTAAATCAGCATTGACAAAATCTTTCAATAGCTTTTGTATAGAGTCGAATAATGAAGAAAGTTTTTTGCTGGAAATTTATACAAGGCGTGGGGATATTTGCAGCAGCAGAGTTCGAGCATAAAGCAAAGGGAATAAAAATTGAAGCCACTGGGCAGGAATTAGCTTCCGCTAAAGCGTTATCATTCGTTTATGGCAAATAAATTTTTGGGACAAGCAGTAGAAAAATTAGAGGTTGCCGGAGCACTTCACACGGCCCGTGAAATAGCTTGCCAGCCCGGCTTATGGATTAATACCTGGAAAAAGATAAATTCCGAAAAGGAAACTCTTCACCAGTTCCTTGAGCCCATACTAAGTTTATCAGACCTTGACATTGTATTAACAGGGGCGGGCACTTCAGCTTTTATCGGGGAGGTGGCCGAACCATTGTTGAATCAACTCTGGCCTCATTCTGTGCGGGCTATACCAACCACAACACTGGTGACCCACTTTGACTATTACGTAGAGAAAGACAAGCCGCTCTTGCTGATATCATTCGCCCGGTCTGGTAACAGTCCCGAAAGCAAGGCAACAATACAATTGGCAGAGGATTTTTGTCAGCAAGAACTGTTTCATCTTGTTATTACCTGCAATCCGGAGGGTGAATTGACCAGAGCTGTTCCTGATGCAAAAAGTTATATTTTCCTATTGCCGCCGGAAGCCGAAGACAAATCGTTGGCAATGACAGGTAGTTTTACCTCTATGCTGTTAGCAATACTGTTAATGGGCAGGGTAGGTGATGACGGCAATCCGGGACCGGATGTTCAACGGCTCGCGCAAATGGGCAGATCTTTTATTGATGAGTACACTAGCCAGATTGAGGAACAGGCAAATTTAGATTTTCACCGGGCTGTCTTTTTGGGATCTGGACCCCGCTTGGGGATAGCCAGAGAATCTCACCTGAAATTACAAGAGCTGACCGATGGCAGGATAATTTGCAAATATGACTCGTTCCTTGGATTTCGTCACGGACCGAAAGCGGTTATTGACGATCATACTCTGCTGATTTATCTGTTTTCAAAAGATCCCCATGTTTTAAAATATGAAAGAGACCTTGCAAAAAGTATCAGTAACAAAGATCTCGGTTTGGCCTCTATTGGTGTCGGAGCAGGATTGAATCCGGAAATTAAAGGCAGTTTCAATATGGAATTTAAACGTTTGGGGAGTTTGAAGGCGAACTCATTGCTACTACCTATCTTATCCGTACTTCCGGCACAGCTGCTCGGATTTTTCGCTTCTCTTAAGTATGGATTAAAGCCTGATTCTCCCTCCGCCAGAGGTGCAATATCACGGGTCGTTGAGGGAGTGGAAATTTATGACAGATCAGACGCATGAGTAATTGTTAAATTGGTACGTCAAACATATTGTTGGTCTGGTAATACGGTTATGAAAAAAATAACGGATGTACTTGTAGTCGGAGAGCTGAATATCGATCTGATATTGGATGCTCTCGATTCATTCCCGGAAATTGGTAAAGAGAAACGGGCGGGCTCCATGACCTATACACTTGGAAGCTCTTCCGCTATTTTTGCCGCCAATCTATCTGTTTTGGGAACCCGGGTTGCATTTCTGGGGAAAATCGGTAAAGATGATTTTGGCAACAAAGTATTGGCTGATCTGAAAAAAAGCGGAGTGGACACCTCCTTTATACTTAGGGATGAAACAGTAAAAACCGGCATTACTGTCATATTAAATCAAGGTGAACACAGGGCGATGGTGACCTATCCCGGGGCAATGGAGCATCTGAGCAGTGACGAAATTACGGATGAAGATTTATTGAAAGCCAATCATCTGCACATATCCTCAATTTTTCTCCAGCCGGCCCTTAAAAAGAATATTAGTAGTCTCCTTAAACGAGCCCAATCATTGGGACTTACCACATCGCTCGATCCGCAATGGGATCCGGCCGAACAATGGGATCTTGATCTTTCCTCTGTATCTGAACATCTGGATCTGTTTTTCCCGAATGAACAAGAGTTCTTCCATTTGACTGGAGCTGATTCGATCAAAGAAGGAGCAAGACAACTCTCCGACAGTTGTGTATTAGTCATCAAACAGTCGAACAAGGGGGCAACACTGGTAAAAAAAGGGGAAATAATGAAAGCAGAGGCCATTGTAAATGACAGTCCTACAGATGTTATTGGAGCCGGGGACAGCTTTAATGCGGGCTTTATTTTTAAATATATCCAAACCGAACCACTGGAGGAATGTCTGAAGTTTGCAAACATTACAGGAGCTGTATCCACAACCGGAGCAGGGGGTACGGCTGCCATCCACTCGTTTGAACAGGTAATGGGGGTGGCAAAAGAAAACTTGGGATTTGAAGAAACATGAAGTTACAGGAAAAATTTCGGGTATTAGGCTCTGATAAATCGGCAATACTAGCTGCAAACTTCTATAATTTTGAAACGGTCAAGGGGATAGTAATGGCCGCAGAGCGACAACATATGCCGATTATTTTACAGGTTTCACCGGCATCGATAAACTATATGGGAGCGGGCGTAGCGGCCTCACTGGGTCGGTCGGTACTTGATTATTTTGGTGTTGAGGGATGGTTACATCTGGACCATGCACACTCCATAGAAATAATAAAAGATTGCCTGGAGACTGGATTCGATTCAGTGATGATCGATGCCAGTGAAGAACCGTTTAAAGAGAATGTGCAGATTACCCAAAAGGTGGTAGAGCTGGCCAGAGAGTACGGTGCTAACGTAGAAGCAGAGCTGGGATACGTCGCAAAACTTGGACAATCACAGGAAAAAGAAGGATTAACTACCCCTGAAGAAGCCTCGGAATTTGTCAATAATACGGGGGTAGATGCTCTTGCAGTTGCTATCGGATCGGCCCATGGATTTTATGATCGGGAACCGAATTTGAATCTGGATCGCCTGAATGCAATTGACAAGGCGGTGGATGTGGCACTGGTCCTGCACGGGGGATCAGGAATTCCCGGGAAACAGCTACAGGAAGGGATTCGACGTGGGATACGTAAAATAAATGTTGCGACAGAGCTTAAGGACTGCTACATGTCTGCGTTAAAACAACAGATGGAAGATACCACTGAAATTGATCTCAGGCAGGTATTTCCGGCAGCAACGCATCAGCTCATAAAACTCGTTGAGGATAAATTGGAGATAATCAAAAATGCATAATCCTTTTATTCCTCCAGGGACCGGTAAAGGTTTTAAAAAATAACAAGTAATACGCTTCTATGGAGCTATACAATTCTCTCAAAAAAATAGATGCCCACATGCACTACAACTGTTCGCGCAGTGCATTGCTGGATCAGGCGTATTCCGAGGGCTTTGACCTGGTGAGTATCAATACCGAGGTTCCATTTTTTCCTCCGCTGGAAGAGCAGGAAAATATTGTGTTTAGCTTTAAAGACAGGGACGAACAGCGGCTACATCATCTGACAACATTTTCTGTTGATCGATGGGGTGAGGAAAACTGGGAGCAAGATGCGCTGGATCAGATACAAGAAGGATTGGCGAATGGAGCAGTGGGAGTAAAAGTATGGAAAAATATAGGTATGACCCTGCAAGATGAGAAGGATAATTTCGTAATGATTGATAACCCTTCATTTGATTCTCTGTTTGACTACTGTGAGAGGGAGCGGGTACCTGTATTGG
Organism: Balneolaceae bacterium; assembly: GCA_041641755.1. Taxonomy (GTDB): domain Bacteria; phylum Bacteroidota; class Rhodothermia; order Balneolales; family Balneolaceae; genus JAMQKA01. The sequence continues at coordinate 3,643 of JBEPXS010000157.1, read as the reverse complement.
GACATCTTGGGGAACCCAAAAACTGTTGGCTTCCCCTTGAAGAGATGACAGTAAAAAGCGATAAGGACTATTTCTCAAAACATCCGGAATATCACATGTACCTGCACCCGGGATATCCCTCATATGATAAGCAGATAGAGGCTCGAAATAATCGACTTGAGAAGCATCCGGAACTGCGTTTTGTCGGTGCCCATTTGGCAAGCCTGGAATGGAGTGTCGACCGTGTGGCAGCGTGGCTTGATCGTTTTCCCAATACGGCGGTTGATCTGGCAGAGAGAATTTGTCACTTGCAACATCAGGCAATTACAGACTGGCAAAAAGTGCGCGATTTTGTATATGCGTACCGAGATCGCATTATCTATGGATCGGATATTATTGATGATGGAAGCAAACAACCAAAAGAGATCAAAGAAAGAATCCTTGAGAAATGGCGGAGCCACTGGCAATTCTTCTCCACGCAAGATAAAATGAAGGTTCCAAAAGTGGAAGACTCGTTCAGGGGATTGGATCTGGAAGAATCAGTTTTAGAAAATATTTACCTGGACAATGCCTTGCGGTGGTATCCTAAACTCAAGAATATGTCATAGCTGATATACTTGTTTAACTAATTTTATAGATGGTGATTGATGGTATTTCTAGAAACAATTGACTGGTTTATTATTGGGCTCTACCTGGTCTTTTCACTGATTATTGGGTTGATGGTAGCCAGGCAGGCAGGGAAAAATTCGACTGAGTTTTTCGCTGCCGGTAAAAACATGCCCTGGTGGCTTTTGGGAGTATCGATGGTGGCTACAACCTTTTCTACTGATACTCCCAATCTGGTAACTGATATAGTTCGGAGTAACGGGGTAGCCGGTAACTGGGCCTGGTGGGCATTCTTGCTAACGGGTATGCTGACGGTTTTTGTCTACGCCCGCCTTTGGAAACGGTCCGGGGTGCTAACTGATGTAGAATTTTATGAGCTTCGATACAGCGGAAAAATGGCTGCTTTCCTTCGTGGATTCAGGGCCGTGTACCTGGGATTCTTTTTTAATATTGTGATTATGGCTACCGTGTCTTTAGCTGCCATTAAGATTGGCAGCGTTTTGATGGGGCTCACACCGGTGCAAACCATTTTGATTGCAGGTATTGTAACGGTGACATACAGTTCACTTGGAGGTCTGAAGGGTGTTCTGATTACCGATTTTTTTCAATTCTTTCTCTCCATTGTGGGAAGTATAGCTGCGGCCTGGGTGGCACTACAGCATCCGGATGTGGGCGGTCTTTCGGGTCTTCTTGAACACAAGAGCGTTATAAACAGGTTAAGCCTGTTTCCTGATTTCAATGATCCCAGCGAGCTTATGGCCATTTTTATCATACCGCTGGTAGTGCAATGGTGGAGCGTGTACTACCCGGGAGCGGAACCGGGAGGCGGTGGATATGTGGCCCAGCGTATGTTTGCCGCCAAAGATGAAAAGAATTCAGTAGCTGCTGTCTTTTTCTTTAATGCCGCACATTTTGCCCTGCGTCCCTGGCCTTGGATTATCGTGGCACTGAGTTCACTACTTGTCTTCCCTGATATCGAATCAATGAAAGCCGCTTTTCCACAGGCAGCCGATGTCGCAGCTAATGATATGGGATATCCTGCTATGTTGACCTTTCTTCCCGTAGGAGTCATGGGCCTGGTTGTGGCGTCATTAATAGCAGCTTATATGTCAACCATTTCTACCCATCTGAACTGGGGCTCGTCCTACCTGATAAATGATTTTTATAAACGATTTATCAGGCCCGACAGCTCCGAAAAGGAACTGGTGGCGGCAGGTAGAATTTCTACCTTTGTGCTTATGGTCATTGCCGGTGCACTTGCACTGCTGATGCGTTCGGCACTCGATAACTTCCAGATTCTCCTGCAGATTGGAGCGGGTACGGGACTATTGTTTATTCTTCGATGGTTCTGGTGGCGCATTAATGCTGCCAGTGAAATCGCAGCGATGGCGATCTCTTTCTTGATTGCCGTGTACTTTCAGTTTTTTCATTCAATGACCGACTTGCCGCACCTCACCGGCTGGCAGGAACTTGTGATCGGAGTGGTCATAACCACGATTGTATGGTTGTTGGTTACACTGCTGACGCGTCCCACCTCGCATGAAACCCTCGTCAATTTTTGTAAAGTTGCACGACCCGGGGGACCAGGCTGGGAGAGTGTGATTGAAAAAGAGAGGAAGAAGGGTAGGGAAGTTCAGCATCTGGAAGATGAAGCGTGGAGAGTTCCTCAAGGTATCCTGTGTATGGTGTTGGGATCTGTTTCGGTTTACAGTGCCCTTTTTGCCACCGGTTACTGGATCTATGGAAACTATATTTGGGCTACCGCATTAACCGCATTGACGCTGGTTTCATCAGTACTGCTCGCGAAAGCCTGGCGTCGTCTTATAAAGATGGAACCGGATGTGAGTCTTGAGTAGATATAGAGTCAGGTTTAAACCTTGATCACTTTTACATTATGATTCTTTAGGCCAGATTCATACTCTGCAGGCAGATCGGTATCGGTTATAAGTATTGATATAGGTGAGAGGTCGCAAATAAAAGAAAAGCTGTGCCTTCCAAACTTGCTGGAATCCGTTACGGCAATGATCTGGTTTGCCCGCCCCACCATCAGCCTGTTGAGCTTCGCTTCCTGCGGATGAGCGGTAGTCAGCCCGTATTCAAAGTCCAGGCCATCCACACCCAGGAACAGCTTATCAAAATAATAGTTTTGCATGGTCGATTCGGCATCGGGCCCAACCAGTGAATAGGATTTCTCTCGCAACACGCCCCCCGTAAGCATTACCGTAATATCCTTGATACCCGCCAGCTCCAGGGCAATATTTATCGCGTTGGTCATGACCGTTAAACCCTTTCGATCTTTGATCCGAATTGCTATTTCCCGTGTTGTGGTACCGGAGTCCAACAGTATGGTATCCCCGTCATGAATCATGCTCGCCGCTTCTGTTCCGATACGCTGTTTCTCCTCGGAATGCAGCTTACGTTTCTCCTCAAGTGATGGATCGTTATAAACATTATTGCGCAGGAGGGCCCCACCATAGGTGCGGTGTATGATCCCTTTTTCTTCCAGAAACTCAAGGTCATTTCGAATAGTTACCGTGGAGACGTCAAATTTAGAGCTGAGTTCTTCAACCTTTACACTGCCTTCTTTATTGAGGATCTGGATAATTTGATCACGTCGGTCTACTGTCGATTTCATTAGCGTATATTACTTGTCTTGTTGTTTTTCTTTTTCGCTTAGCACCCAACTCACAAACATAAATTCCAGGGCCGCGGCTTCGTAACCTTTCCAGCCGGCTATCATCTGTTGAAAATCCTCTTCTGAAATTTTGTCCGGATCTCCCCCATAACTCAGGATGATCCATTTGCGCAATCCTTTTTCTTCACCCGATTTTTTATTGCTGGGAAAGGTGGCATCCGTGCGGTTTCGGAACAGCATAAGCTGCTGTGCAGAGGTGGGACCTATGCCTCGTACTTCCTTAATAGTTTCATAAAAGGCATCAGGATCACATTCCTCAAGAAAATCCATGTCCAGTTCACCCGAAAGGATATCTTTCGCCATCCCAATGATAAACTCCCCTTTTCGTTTGGTTGGACCCAATTTTCGTATACTCATTGGGTT
>JBEPXS010000156.1:0-7834 GCA_041641755.1 Balneolaceae bacterium | reverse complement strand
ACATTATTATTTACCACTGCAGCCAGGTCCCGCGTAAACAACAGGTTGGGGATGGGATTGAGCACGAATTCTCTTTGGGTGGTGGTACCCTCAATCGCAAAACGCAGGAGCTCTTCCGGAGGAAGGGCCAGCAACTCATTCCTATCGGTATGTAAGTTCCCCTGGGGATACCGTTTGATTAGCTGTTCAATGAAAAAGGCCCGTGCCTCTTGTTGATCCATCTGAAAGCAGTCCGAGAGCAGATCGGTTATTTCAAGAATCTGGCCATCCTGCGGCATAGCCACGCGGAAGATTTCAAGCATATCCTGGTGTTCCCGGCGTGCATCTTCCTCGAATACGATATCGTCAAACAGAAGCTCGTCCTTAAGCTCGGGATTTACCAGCGATACTTCTCGTCCCGGGGTATGAACAATCACGCCTCGCAGACGATTGGTTTCCGAATTTACGTTTAATACCATATCACAAATGCCGATAAGTTACTTGGCAGTTAGGCCCGACAAAAAGAATAATTGGAAGAGGGCTTTGCAAAACTCTCGGTCTTTCAAAGCCCTCCAGTACTTATTCAGGCCATTAGAAAATTCTATACCTGGATACTTTTAACCATAAACAGCCAGCAGAATGCTATCTAAGACATCAGAGCCCTCAAATATACAGTTTCCCGTTGCTTTTACTAAATATTAAAACTTCCTCAACTATTGGATTATGAAAATAGTTTTTCTCTATTTTTATCGCACGATGAAACCTCTGAATCTGTTGTGGGGTACGTTGACTAAAATAGAAGGTACAATATGATGGCTACCAAAACTGAAATAAAATCACTTGTATATCTGCTGGACGATCCCGACCCCTATGTGAAGTCGCAGGTAAAAAACCGGTTGTTCGAACTTGGTGAAAAAGCAGTTCCATTGCTTGATCAGCATAAAAGCGAAGCCGACAACGACACCGAAAAAGAGCTTATAAACGAGATTATACAGTACATTACCTACGGAAATCTTGAAGAGGATTTTGTGGATGTGCTGGACGAGGGGATCAATAACCTTAAGCAGCTTGAAAAAGCGGTATTTATCCTTTCCCGTTTTGATAATCCCACACTGAGAGAGGGTGACTACAAGCGCAAGCTCGATCGTTTTGCGGAGATGGTTACCGACAAGATTCAGTACGAGCCAGATGAAACCCGTCAGATTCATATTCTGATGGATTTTGTTTTTGAGGAGCTAAACTTTACCGGCAGTACGATAGATTACTACAATCCGGACAACTGCTACCTAAATCGCGTTATAGACCGTCGGCAGGGCCTGCCGATCTCACTGGCTCTCATAGTTCTGTTTTTGGGTCGCCGTCTCAATCTCCCGTTCTATGGCATCAACATGCCGATCCATTTTATGCTGAAGTTCAAAGGCGACAAAGAGGAGGTACTCATCGACCCGTTTGACAGGGGCAAGGTTGTCAGCTATAACCAGTGCTACTTCTTCCTGAAACAGAACGGCGTTGAACCGAAGTCGAAGCATTTTGAGGTTGCCGGTGAAATGGAAATCCTGGCACGCTGTATCCGAAATCTGATCCAAAGCTATTCCAAGCTAAATGCAACTCACAAGGTTGAGGGATTGAAAAGCCTGCTGAATACGGTTGAGATGATGTGCGAATCCTAATAATTCTGAATTCGGGATAACTCAACCAGTTTGATTTCAACCCCACCGTTGTTTCGGTTTACAGCCAAACCGGTTTCAGACAAAAATTCTTTCATTTCTTCATCTGTTGCTATAAGTAGTTTCGATTATTCCCGGCCTTTGAAATTTTTGTTGACTAAGTGACCGTAGCCGGAGCGTGAAGAAACCATTTTTGTTTGAGAACCGCGCTTCCCAGCGGTTCGAGTTTAAATGGTTTTAGTGAAGGCGAAGCGAACGCAGCAAAAATTTCAAAGGCCGGCGACTTTTTTCGTTTATTTTTTCGTCGCTGAAAAAATGAACAGTAAAAGATGGTGAGAGGCCCAGGATTTTAATCTACTGCTTAATCTATCTTCTGTGGTGTTCATTTTGGCTTGGCCCAAAACGAACCAAAAACCCAAGAAGAATTTAAAACTCAATCGGTTTGACGACGACCGAAACGCTGAACCTATGAGAAGTCAACCCGATTTCGAACAGTAAATTCTTCCGGTTCTTAATCTTTTGCTATAAGAGAAATAGGTAAGGGATGAAATTGACAGAAATCAGAATGTCAGCCAGCACATACAGCGGAATAAGGAGAAGCCGGGGTCCGGGGAATCGCGGGAAAGGCGAGGTTGGGAGCAATGGATGCTCCAAAGCAGGAAATAACATTCAACGATATAGCCAGTACAACATCTACGATACCCCGGTGAGTTTTTTGGTTCGTTTTTTCCTCATTGAAAAAATGAACAAGACAAGACTGTAAGTTGCCCCAGATTCATCTGTTGCATAATGTGTCTTAATGGGTGTCCCTTTTGGCTTGATCCAAAAGAGACGAAAAGATCAAGAAGAATGTAAAACTCAATCGGTTTGACGAGGACCGAAATGCTGAACACAGGAGAAGCCAACCCGATTTCGAACAGTAAATTCTTCCGGTTCTTCATCTACTGCTACAACCCAATTTATGGTAGAGACTTTTCCGAGTGAATATACTGAGATTTAAAATAATGCCTTCAATTCGGCCCACCGGACCACCGGTAATTTTTTTGATGTCTGTTATTTAGGTCCGACCACTGTCGGAGTTTTCTTTATCGAAAAAATGAACAAGATAAGACGATTATTAGCCCCAAACCTTAACCCAAACTCACGTTAATTAGTTATTAGTTTTGACCTGATTACGAAGAGACGTTGAATTCATTTCACCTTGTTGTGGTCTCAATCACAAAATCGCCGCTGATCCGCATTTCGTTACTGAAGGCTCCCCGCTCCGTCTTAAACGTGTAGGTACTACCGTTCATTTGACCCCGGCCAATTCCCGTCCATTCACCCACCAGTTTTCCATTGGAGTACAGCTTTATGTTCTCTGTTATCTCTATGTTATTAATATTATTGACCGGTCCCTCGGGTTTTTCATAATGTGCATATCCCAACAGGAGAAAGGAAGTTAGTATGATAAGTCCGGCCGTTTTGAAGTTTTCTATCGTCATAGTGATGTTTGTGTTTTAAAGATTAATAAGGTGATGACTGGTTTCTGGAGTGCTTTGAAAAACTCTGGGTTTTTAAAATGTTTCTAATATCAGTTTATTCTAGGGTTGACCCCTGATTTGTATTCTCTTTCAAAAAATAACTATTGCACGAAAATGCAAATTTACTAGCAATTTCACCGAATACTTTTTAGAGGTCCATCTGAAACACTTTCTGTGTTTTTTGCTGTTTAAAACCCCTGTTTTCATAGAATTGATGTGCTTTTTCTCTAACTGTATTTGCCCGTACCCTGGCTGTCGGGCATCCCTGGTTGGTCAGCCAACGGCAAGCTTGCCGAACCAGGTATTTGCCAATCCCCTGACCACGCATTTCACTTTTCACCACAAGACTGACTATCTCCCCGACTTCTCCCTCGGCTAGACGCAGGTCCACAAAAACGTGGACACAACCTAAAATTTCCCGATCCTCGTTCAGTGCAAGGATCACCTCTCCCTTCCTGGTTTTAATATTTGATATTCTCCTGGAAACAAGGTCTGGTTTAGTTTCGTATCCGAGCTCACGGAGTAGCTCTACAATTTCTGTAGCGTCTTCTGGTTCGGCAACCTTAGAAATAATCATTTGAAAGAATGTTGTCTGGGAAGTTTTAATTTTTGATCGGTTATAAAAACAGATGTTTATTCCATCGGTATCCTGGAAAAGGAATTATCCGGGTTGAAATACAACGGTATGGCAGGAGGAGTAATACCATCCCGCTAACACTAATCCGTTTTTAATTTTAAGAGTATTGGGCTTAAATAAAAAAAGTTACTTGCACCAGCCTTAAAAAAGAGTAATTTATAAGCTGGAGAGCAGGGGGGGCAAATTTTAATGAACCCGTTATCAATATTGCCGTCGGGAGATATTTAGTGAGAACTATTCTCGCGTCTCTGGAAATTATTCATCTAAAAATAAAAATGGGATCATCATGAAAGAGAAAAAGTATTCATTGCGTTTAGTTGTATGCCTCACGTTAAGTATTCTTTTAATACAAGCCTGTGCCGTGCTGAATGAGACGCGAGAGGCAAGCAACATCAAAGTGTATAACAGGTCGTACAACGAGATGATCAATATTATCGGCCAGGCAATAAGGAACAACAAACTGGAAATATGGGATTTTGTTGAAGAACAAAGAAAAAGTGCAACCGTTACGTTTGGTCGGCGGGATGCATTTAACAACCGATCGTTGCCTACTGTAAAAGGATACGTTCATATTACCAGGCTGGAATCAAATAAAAGGACAGAAGTCAAAATTCAGAATCCCAAATACAGCTACGCCACTCCATCCGAATACCAAAAAGATTACGAACGCATCCTGCTGGAGGAGATTGATAAATTGGTCAGCCGGTAGTTACAGGACTTCGTCCGGGTTTTATAAATTAACGTGAGCTTTAAGAATCCAATGAAATCTACGTTACCTCGTCATTAGAAGCTATTCTGTTGTTCATTTTTTAAACGACGGAAAAACGAACCAAAAACGTCGCCGCGCCCCCAGATTCGGTCGTTCGAAAATATTATAACTGAATTTTTGCCCCGTCTTTGTCGGATGACTCCATGATAGCCCGTAAAATCCGGATATCTTTCAGGCCCTCTTCGCCGGGTACAAGTACATCCCGGTCCTCTTTAATCGCGAGGGCGTCATCATCCATCTGCCGGGCCTGCTGGTGATGAGGATCAGGTGGCAGTACGGTACCGTCGCTGGTTTTACCTTTAACGCCGGAATAGGACTGGAACGGCCTCAGGTGGTACCAGCCGTCGGTGCAGTCTATATCCAGGTAGTTCATCGATTTTCCAAAACTGGTTTCGCCATTGGCGATTACGCCCCCGGGAAACTCGAGCTCAAAGACGGTGGTTTCATCAACCTCATCAAACATCTCTTTACGTTTGGCAGTTTGCTTGCCACTTACGGCAACAGGCTCCATGCTGGTGGAATAGCGGGACGCATTGATCGGATAGACGCCCATATCGTAGAGGGCACCGCCACCCAGTTCGGCGTCCAGCCTCCAGTCTCCCTCCGGATGACTGCCGTTATACCCGGCTCCCGTTTTTACTCCCGTAACGGCTCCATAGGTTTCTTCCCTGCCATACCGGATGATAGTCTGCGTGTTCGGTTCATGCTGCATGCGGTACCCGATGGAGAGTTTGACACCGTTTTTGTTGGTCGCATCAATGATGGACTGGCACTCTTCCACGTTCATCGCCATCGGCTTTTCGCACCAAACGTGTTTGCCGGCCTCTGCCGCAATAATGGAATACTTTGCATGCAGGCCCGTGGGTACCACCACGTAGATCACATCGATATCGTCGTTGTTGGCCACCTCGTGCATGGTCTGATAGTTGTATACATTCTTGTCCGGGATACCGTAGCGCTCCTGCCAGACCGGTATCTTTTCAGGCGACCCGGTTACGATACCCCGCAGCTCGCAGTGCTCGGTTTTCTGCAGGCCCGGTGCCAGACGCCCGCTGCTGTAGCTGCCCAGCCCCACCAGGGCCACTCCAAGTTTCTCTTTCTGTTTAGACAGTATGATATTGGGAAAACCGAGGGATGTAACGACAAGTGCGGAACCGGCTTGTTTAAGAAAACGCTTCCTGGAAATGTTTTTACTCATAATTCTTCTGGTCTTTGGATTTTTATATAGTCTTAACTAACCCCAGCTCGGGTTAAGAGATATTTTCAATTCTACTATACCTGTTCTACAATCAGAGCTTTCAAAACAGGATGAGATTTCTCGACTGCGCGGAGGGAATACACCACCGCTACGCTCGAAATGACGCCATTGGTTATACTCGTGATCAAGGTTCCAATTCCCAAGCGTCATCTCGACCGGAATCCCGTGTTTTTCGGGATGGAGCGGAGAGATCACATCCGTGTTTTGAAAGCAAAGCAACATAAAAAACATCAAACTCTTATCCCGAGTTCACGTTAAATATCAACATATGATGAAAAAACAACAACGTACTGATGTCAATGTAAAAAAACTTCAGTTCCTCCGTTGTATTGTTTCGCCGGATGGGTACTCCAGGGAGTAGCGTAGCTGCTTTTCCCCGGTTTCCCCGGGACCAAGCTTCAGCAGCCATGTTACCCTTCCGGTCGTTTTATCGAAGGTTCCGCCGGACCGGTTTTCCAGGGTCACTTCAATATCCTCGTTCGTGGAAACCGGGACCTGGTCCACCAGCTCCAGGGTAACCGGCTGATTTTTGTTGTTCCTGACCAGCAGCTCCCACCCGCTGGTCTCTTTAATTCTGTTCCCAAAGAAATTCTTTTCGGAAAACTCCCTGATCCGGTTGCGTTCAACCGAAATGCTTTCATCCTTACCCAGTGAAAATCGGAGCGTATCACCCGGTGCATCAGGCTTAAGAGCAGACTGACCTACGAATGTCTTGTCGAAGTACAGGTTGGCCTGACCCGGCAACAGGTTCAGGTCCTCCCATCCGGTCAGTCTGGCGGTGAGGTAGGCCGTTTTCCTCACTTTGGGGACAGCGTAATACTGGTAGCTGGCCGGCAGCTCATGTTCGTTTACGGCTACGGTTTTGGCCTCACCGCTGCCCGGAACAGAGTAGGCTTGCCTGATGGTAAAGCTGAAGGCTGTTGGGGAGCGGGCTGTCTCGGTCTCAACCGCGCCGGCCGCTTTGGGTGCCATTTTTAGATTGTCGGCAAGTGCCTCCTGATTATACGCTTCCGTTGATTGCCTGGGCCGGGGAGGAGTGTAAAAATCCACATATGTAGTATTCAATACCGGGATGGAGGTGCTGGTAGAGGGATCAGCTGAGGAGATGGTGATCTCCACATCGTTCCAGTCGATACCGGTGGACTGCCGGATGTTCGCCTTGTACACCAGTTGAAGAGGGTTGGCAATATCCTGCACCCTGACATCGTAGCTGGGCTGCCAGCCGGCCTGGTTGACAAAATAGGAGATATTGAAGGTAACCGTCTGGGTACGCGGCGATTCAATTTCAGCTGCTATTTGTCCGGACGTTCTGTTCTGGTTTTGGGTTATAGTGCGAATCTGCTGGTTGATCTCATTTTGCTGTTTGTTAAGCTGGTTGATTTCGTTTTGTACCTCCAGCTTGCCCTTTTCTATCTCGGTGAGCTTTTCACGAAAATAGTCCATCGCCTGTTTTATCTGCTGGGCCGAAAGGCTCTCACTTTCCCCTTTCAGTTGCCTGTTTTCCATCAGGATGTTCAGCTCATGGTTCCATACCTGCTGTTCGGCCTTTTTGAGGTTAAGCTGGTTCTCAATTTCCTCAAGCTGTTTTCTCAGTGAATCGAGGGTTGGTGTAGACCGGGCATCCACGTTCTGTTTACGAAGGGAGAGAAGCGTGATGGGCCGGTCGGTGGAGAGGGTGATCGATTTTTCATTAAGCCCCCTGCTCAGTTCGGTAAAAGTGATCTGATTCAGCCCGGTTGATAATTCTACCGAGGCCGTCCGCGTAACCTGGGCGCCCGACAGAAATACCGTCGCCTTTTCAATACCTGAAGATACTTCCTGCCCGGCGGGCGGGGTGGCGGATTGCGTCCATGAAGAAAATAGCAGCGTCAGCGTAACAAGTAGAGTGCTCATGACAGTGAATACATTTTTGTTGTGAATATTGATCTGTTTGATACAGCATGAATAAATGTAACGAAATTATGTAAAAAAACGCATCAGCCGCTTCCGTCAGCAGGTTTC
>JBEPXS010000155.1:0-7839 GCA_041641755.1 Balneolaceae bacterium | reverse complement strand
GGTATTCCGAGTGAATTTTGGAGCGATGCCAGATTGGCACCTGCAATATGTTTATAGACTTCTCCAACTGAGCTTACACCTTCCATTGGTCTCCAGTCGTATTTGTCGGCGGGCATAGCTTTGGCAAGTTGCAACACGCGTGAGGCGTAATTAAAACTGCTGTTAAACTGGCTTTTGAAGTTGTTTGCTGAAGAGTCTTGAGCAACTAATGGCTGAGAAGCCAAAAAGACACCCAATAATGTACTAAATGCTAAGATTTTAAATTTTGTAGTCATAACTCTGTTCCTGATAAGTTGATTGAAAAGCAATTATTTTTAAAATAAGAACTTCCTCTTTACAAGCAATCTAATTTGGGATATTTCTACTTTATTGTTGTGAATTGGAGTAAAGAAAAGTGAATACAGAGGGAAAAATTTTCTTTAATAGAATAAAAGATTGTGCTTTATATCGGGAACAAATATTGTGTTTAAGCTTTTAATTCATTTGAAGTTAGGAGCCAATCATAAATTTCAGGTACAAATTTTACTTATCGAATGAAGGCATTACAGAAGGGTTTTCTCTTTACACCACTTGTTCTTAGTATAATCCTTGGCATGATTGTTATCAGTTGTAGTAATGGTAATAGTGGTGGGCAGGAGGTTGAAGTTGAACTCATTGAATCAAAAACAGAGCTGCCTTCCAAAATACGGCTTTTTTTCCAGGTAGATCTTGGCGAAGAGCATCAGTTCACTACCCTTGAACCGTCGGATTTTGAGATCTATGAAGATGGTTCTCAAATTTCAAATCTGGAGTCACAGGCTCAGATCCAGCGGGAACCAGGAGAGTTTCTATATTCATCAGTCTTAATGCTGGACTTGAGTGGAAGCATACTAAATAATGCAGATCTGCCCAAACTGAAAGAAGCAGCTACCACATTTATTGACCAGACGATGCCCAGGGAGGGGGAAAGCCTTTACGGAACCAGGGAGATGGCCGTATACTGGTTTGATGGGGAGCAAAGTATTCATCCATTAGTCCCGTTTTCGCACGACGGGGACAGCCTGGTATCAGGAATAGAGTCTATTAATGCAGAAATAAGTGATGACGTTTCCACGAATTTGAATGGGGCAGTGATTCAGGGGTTATCGGTTATGGATACTCGTCTGCAGGAGATCAGGCAGGATTCGGATATTGCAACTGCAGGTTCGATGGTACTGTTTACTGATGGCACCGATCAGGCTGGCTGGGTTTCAACTTCGGCAGCGCTCGACTCAGTTACTAAAGCAAACAGAGAGCACGCCGTGTTTACCATCGGTTTGGGTGGTGAAATCGATCAAGAGGTGCTCCAAAGTTTTGGGAAAAATGGTTTCGAGCTGGCTGAAGATTCTTTAGAGCTTAATTCATCTTTTGTGGCAGTGGCTGAGAGACTGGAAGCCGAAACAAATTCATTTTATCTGCTTGAGTATTGCTCACCCAAACGTTCCGGACAGCATACGCTTGAGTTACGTGCTATTTATGAAAACAGGTTTGGCAGTTTCCAAACGGACTTCTCCGCCGAAGGATTTTCCGGAGGCTGTACAGTTGAATGAGTGCTTAGAGATTTTAAAGGGATCAAAACCTGTACCTGGAAAGTAGAAAGTAACTGCTCTGTAGCAGTCTATTCTGTCACCCGTTATCTTACTTTACAAATTAGCCCATTATGTGCCTTGATGTACCCGGCACGTAGTATATCAAAGCCATTCTCCCAAGCGTAAAGGCCCATCTGTCGGATATTCATCAGCTCACGATAGCCGTAATTCATATAATCACTCATTACGGTGTAGAAGGCACGGCTGCGCAACTGGTTTCGGGGAGTGGTCAGGATGGCATAACCACCAGGTTTCAGGAAGCGGCGGTGCATCTCAAAAGCTTCATGTTTATACTCGTCCGGGAAGTGCTCGATCAGCCCGATACTGACTACAATATCGAACTCCTTGCCATACTTCAGGTTTCGAATATCTTCTACCACAAAATCGATATTCATGTCATCTTTGTACCAGACTTTGGAGCTGCCTGTCGCCGGATTGTTTCCCAAAAATGGATAATGTTCAGGAAACTTTCCGAACCGGTCGGTTTTGCAGAATTTATCATAATCCACCAGTACGGCATGTCCACCAGGATACTGAGCTAAAAGCTGCATCGCCTCGTAACCGTCGGCCGCCCCTAGGAACAGCACCTCTGGTTTATCTACATCCAGATCCTCAAAAAGAGCCCGTTTACCGCGTGGGTCCCAAATGGCATCCTCAACCCGGTGTACCTTGTTCCAAACCAACAATTGTACCAGCTCTTCCAGGGCCTCTCCTGCTCCGTGGATATTCATCTTGAGGAGAGATTGCCAAACTTCAGCTCGCTTCTCTTTTTTTTCCTCCGGTACATCTTTGATAAAAAGCTGGTGAAACGAGCGATTGAAATATTTCCATCCCTCTTTTACCGGCATACTTTCACCATGCTCCTGTTCCCACAGTTCCTTCCCTTCAGACCAACGGTCAACTTTGTATGGCCGGTCTACTTTGTTCCATGAAAGGAGGGACCAGTCGACATAACTTACATCTTTAAAAACATCGGATGGCGTATTCCTGAGATCGCGAACATGAGTGGGAAGTTGCTCAAAATAACCCGGTTCATGATTTTTTCGCTCGGCAGGGAACGTGGTTGTTGGTTCCATGAGAGATGAACTTAATTACCGGTTGTTGATATTATAATGAACTGCCGGATGAAAATCATTCATAGCGATTTCCTGGCTCTTCATGATTACTCATCAGTATTTGATACTTTATTAGATGAAAATAACGGTCACTATTATTTGTAGATGTGAGTTCACCTAAAAAAGAACGGATTTATCCCATTAAAATTCCGACACCCTTTGCGGTGGGGCCGGTCTATTGCTATTTGATTAAAGATGATAAAAATGTGTTGGTAGACTGTGGTCAGTTTGAGGAGCAGGCACACAACGTTATAGAAGAGGAACTGAACAAACACGGTCTGCAGTTGCAAAATATTGATGAGATTTGGCTAACCCACGGACACCCCGACCATTTCGGACAGGCGGCTCGTCTGGCTGAACTTTCGGGGGCAACTGTTTACGGCCACAGGAAAGAAGAGGCTAATTTTGCCTGCAACAGCGACCGTGAACTGTTTGCCATCTTTTTTGATAACCATGGCATTCCTGGACACTCGATACAGCAGATGGTGGAGCAACTGGATTGGCTTCAGCAATTTCAGCGACCGATTGAGCCGAAATGGATTCAAGAGGGGGATACCTTGAACAGCGGAACCCTGCAGTTTGAAGTTCTTCACATGCCGGGTCACTCGGCAGGGCACCTTATTTTTGTGGAGCAGGATGAGATCATATTCGGTGGCGACCTGCTGTTGGATCATATTACGACAAATGCACTCATTAATTTTGATCCGGATACCGATGCTCGAAATAAAAGCCTTCTTCAATATCGTAATTCGTTAGAGAAATTAAGAGGCCACACCGGGATACTACTGCCCGGCCATGGGGAAACAATACTGGATATCCCCGCAACGGTTGAGCACCACCTTTCCGAACATGAAGTCCGTTATGCCGATGTACTAAAGGCACTCAAGGCAGAGCCGCGTTCTCTGCTGGAAGTATCTTTGCAACTTTTTCCCGAGCCAATGAGGAAAGGCGATCTTTTTTTAGTTTTTTCGGAGGTGATGGGTTACCTGGATTGGGGCGTAAAGGAGAATAAAGTCCATGAGATAATGGATGAGGATCAAGTACGCTATCAAACAAAATAAAATGTATGCACATTAAAATTATTTTTGCAGGGAGAGGCATATTAAATGTGTCTGTTTTTGCAAAATATCAGGACTGACGCATTCTGCGAGTGCGTCACATCTGCATAATTAAAAAATGCTGAAAATCATGGTTTAAAACGATATAATAGAACAAACTCGAACCAGAAGCAGAGGAGCATTATGGCTACTATTTTCACCAAGATAATAGAGGGTGACATTCCCTGCCACAAAGTTGCGGAAACCGACCAGCATATTGCGTTTCTGGATATTAATCCGATCGCCCGGGGACATACGCTAATTGTACCTAAAAAAGAGATCGACTACTTTTTTGATCTGCCGGAGGATCTATACCATATTACGATGGATTTTGCCCGAACTGTTTCAGGAGCAATTGATCGTGCTTTGGAGCCGTTGCGAACCGGGATCATTGTACAGGGGCTGGAAGTGCCTCATGCTCATCTTCATCTCATCCCACTCTATAAAACTCACCAGGTGATGGCGCTTGGTCATAATGTTGAGGTAGCTGAAGAGGATATGAAAGAGATAGCCCAAAAAATTAGCTCAGAGGTAAAATTATGAAGCTTTACATACTAAATGGTCCCAATCTAAATATGCTGGGTAAACGCGAGCCGGAGCAGTACGGGTCGGATACACTTGAAGATATTCGGAAGCTGTTAACCGAGTCTTTCCCAGATCATGAACTTACTTTTTTTCAGGATAACAGTGAGGGGGAGCTGGTAACTGCCATTCACGAACTGGTAGATAGTAATTATGACGGACTAATCGCTAATTTTGGTGCGTACACACATACTTCAGTAGCTATCCGTGATGCACTGGAGCTGCTCAAAATTCCTATCGTGGAGGTCCATCTCTCCAACATTCATTCCCGTGAAGAATTCCGTCATAAAACACTGACAGGAGCCGTTTCTTCTGGAATTATTACCGGTTTTGGGAAACACAGTTATGTATTGGGGGTAAAAGCAGTGGAAGAGTTGACACGGAATGAGAGATAAATAATGAGTTAGGAGCAAAGGAGATTTGGCACAACGGAATATATAATAATTCTTGTCACAGATCCTGGAATTCAGCTATTTCAGATTACAAATAACTAGCCGGTAAAGTCTCAATCTTTGAAGAAACTAAGAGAACTTCTTTCCGATACACTGGTGTATGGTATTAGCCATGTGTTGGCGCGGTTTATTGGATATCTTCTCGTACCGTTACATACCGGGGCGTTTATTCCTTCACAATACGGAATTGTTAGCCTGGTTTATGCCGGACTCGCTTTTCTGAACGTAGTTTTCACTTTTGGGATGGAATCCGCCTACCTGCGGTATGCAAAAGATCGCGACAGGGCCAGGAATGTTTTTAAAACGCTGCAACTTGGATTAGGAGCACTTTCCACGCTGCTGGTTATTCTGCTTTTTTTCGTTGCTCCCATCCTGATGCCGACGATGAATTTGGAGGCAACCGGCAATCAGAATTTATATTGGTTGATGTTGGGCATCCTTTGGTTTGACACTATGGCAATCGTCCCGTTTGCGGAGTTGCGCCTGGTGCGCCGCCAGTGGTCGTTCGCCTCCCTGAAAACAGGTAATATACTGGTAAACGTTGGTCTGCAATTTTACCTGATACTGGGTCTTAACTGGGGCATTGATGCCGTCTTTTTTGCCAGTTTTATTGCTTCTGCACTCACAGCACTCGTTATCTGGGTGGCCACATGGACGATGCTAACTGGTTCCTGGGATACCCCGATTCTGAAAAGAGCCCTGAGATTTGGGATTCCATTTATCCCGGCCGGACTGGGACATGTGATCAATGAGATGCTGGATCGATTTTTTCTTGGGAATTATATGTCGCAGGAAACCGTCACCCAACTGTATGGAGCCCAAACCACTCCGGATGATGTAGTTGGTATTTACTCCGCCTGTTACAAGTTATCCGTATTTATGCTTCTGCTGGTTCAGATGTTTCGCATGGCCTGGCAACCCTTTTTTATGCGCCACTCTGATGATGAACAGGCACCGGAGCTGTTCCGGGAAGCGTTCCGCTATTTCAACGTTGTAGCCGGAATTGCTTTTTTGGCGGTCGCCCTTTTTGCCGGGCAGATTGTTCAAATTAAAATACCCGTGTTGGATGCTTTTATTATCGGTAAAGAATACTGGGCCGGGCTCCATATTGTTCCCCTCCTGCTGGGAGCTTATTGGTTTCAGGGATGGTATTATAACTTCTCTGCCGGAATTTTTATTGAAGAAGAAACTAAAGTTTTACCCAGGATTACTCTTATAGGAGCAGGCATTACCGTAATTGCCAATCTTATTATGATACCACTATACGGTATGACGGGCTCCGCCACCGCCACCCTCCTAAGCTATGCCGTCATGGCCATTCTTCTTCTGCGTCACAGCCGAAAGGTATATCCGGTCTCCTACGAGATGGGCCGGGCCGGCCTTATGATTGCCGTCGCGGCACTCAGTGTTCTTGCTCAACCCTCCCTGATCCAATGGACAGGCTCGGAATGGACAGCCAGCCTCCTGTTGTTATTAATAGGTACCTTTCTGCTGGGATTGCTTGGTTACAAGAAAGGTGCAAAAGTTATTAGTTAGAGCAAGACAGGGTAATCCCACCACTGACGACAGGATATAGGCTTGTTAAAGCAAGCTCTCCTATCATAAGAAATTATTATGTAACCTGTATTAAGCTTCAAAAGTATTATGGGTAAAACAGAGAAGGTCGGCGTATATGTTGATGCAGCAAACATTTCGCAACATGGAGGATTTGGACTTCGATATGAAATACTCAGAAAATTCGCCACAAGGGGAGGAGAATATCCTGCCCGCCTGAATGTGTATCAGATTTATGATGCCGAACGTGCTAAGCAGGATAGTGCTTATCGTGAAAAGGCAACTCGCTTTGCCGAAGTTTTGAGAGATTATGAATATAAAGTTATTGAAAAGCCACTGACAAGGAAAAAAGGAGAATCGGAGGGGGATGTCGCAATAAATTCGGCAGTTGATGTTGACATGGCTGTGGATATACTGCAACAGGCTGATGAACTGGATAAAATTGTATTGCTTACAAATAAAGCCAGCTTTGTCCGTTTGGTGAGAACCGTCCAGCAAAAGGGGGGCCGGGTGGAAATCGTGGGATTTGATTCCATAGCCCAGAAGCTTAAAAAAGAGGCGGATATGTATTTTTCAGGGTATCTGATACCGGGTCTGTTGCCGATTGAATCACCCTATGAGTGGGGACGGGTAGGTTCTCGCGTAAGAGGGGTTTGCTACGATTTTTCGCATAACGATGGGTACGGCTTTATGCGCTATCTGACCAATTTTAACGAGCATCTTTGGATTACCGATTCCCGGTTCGAGGGATCCCCCTACAAAACGGTTTTTGCTCATATTTCTCAGTTTGAAGAAAACTTTGATACCAGTTTTCTGCCTAGCCGTGAGCTGATTTTTGAATTCGATCTGGCTGAAAGTGATAAAGGGCTTGTCGCTGAAAACATCATGTTGATTTCTGCACCGTAATATCAAATAATTACTGGAGGTCAGTATGGTACAGTTTGTACAATTGAGGCTAGCGTGATAAGATATACTCCTCAATGAGCTTATTTTACTTTAAGAAAATGAGTACTTAGTTTTTTTGCCGGATCTGATAAATATTAGTCAAGTTATCATAATTTACTTATTAACAATTCCAACAGGTAATCTTTACGGACTGTGAAGACTAATCAACAACATTTTTGGGTACAGCTAAAAAGAAAATCCTTCATGATGTATGCATTTTTGATTCCCGTCCCTGTATTATGTTGTTGTAGCCTTTCTTGTTTCAAGCTTAATTGCTGTCGGTAGTCAACAGCATTTTCCATTCTAGTACTACCACAGCAAATTAGAGAAGAGTTTTGAATTACTGTCTCTGACAAATCTATTTTTTTTAGACTTTTCCAACGAACAATATAAAAGAATTTATAAATACCATACCGATGAATTCAACGAATCGATCCACACAATACTTATTTTTGACCGTAGCTATTATCTTGGTTCCATTTACAGG
>JBEPXS010000154.1:0-7840 GCA_041641755.1 Balneolaceae bacterium | reverse complement strand
TTCTTCAAAAACCAAAAGATTACCACCCGCCGACAGTGCGAAAAGCTGACCGGGGCTGGCTTCCAGATCGATTATACGTTGTCCTTGCAGGGTATTGGATTCTACAGAAGATACGGCTGAATCCACCGTTGCGGGACTAGTTAAGTCCAACTGGCCGATTCCTTCATCTCCCATAGCCACGTATAGATTTTGATTTAACCGCTGGGCATCAAGGGGAGGTTCGGGTAGTTGTGTAGAAGAGTAGACCCCAAGCACAGAGGTTGGTTCCAGTACCGTCAGTCGGCGGCTATCACCAAACAGGTATGCAAAACGGATGTCGGCAGTCATTTTATAACCACGTCGCTCCATACCAGTTGAGGAATAGAGCCACTGCAGGGAATCAGGATGCGATCGGAACAGAACCATGCCCTCTGATTCTGAAAGCACATACATGTGAGCTGGAGAGCTCTCCATTGCGATAACCGAAGGTACCTCCATAACGTACGTAAGATCTTTGGTAAGCTGTTGTTGGCTATAAACCTGTGTAGTGAATCCGGAAGTAAGTAAAAGAGTTATAAGTAAGTATTGAACTGATTTCTTCATATTTGTTTGCTGATTATAACCAATGATGTCTTTGGTACCAGTGTATTGTTCTTGAAATCCCTTCTGCGAGAGAATATTTAGGCTGGAATTGTAGTTCGCGTTGGGCCTTATCAATACTACAGGTCCACTCCAACACCATTTCATTCGCCTTTTCCCGATTTATAACGGGATAGGTCCCGATAAATGATGCAGCTTTTTCAACCGCACCGGCAATCTTCTTTACGATGTTCGGTTTAATATAAATGGGTATAGCTTTTTTACCTAAAACTTTGGTCGTTGTTTCCCTGATTTCATTCCAGGTATGTAAATGTTTACCCGATATAAAATAGGTGTGGACGCCGGGCTCCTGCTGTTCCGCTGCTTTGAGCATGCTTTGTATAACGTCCATTACATAAACCATCGAAATTTTGGGCTTTTTGCCATCTCCTATGATAGGACAGATATGGTTGTTTACCATTTTAAAGAATGAGTAAATTTGATCTTCACGAGGTCCATAAACTGCCGATGGACGTAGTATTGTAATCGATTGATCATCCCCAGCTACTTTGTGGATCATCTCTTCCATCTCTTTTTTAGAGCGTCCATACATGCTGATCGGTTCCATAGGATCCTCCTCCGAAAGCGGTTCGCCATCTTCCGTGGCAGGACCTGCGGCAGCCAACGAAGAAAGTACTACAATCTTCTTAACATTTTGTTTCTGAGCTACACGGATAACATGCTCGGTGGCCTCTACATTTGCGTGCTCAAACTGATGCCAGTTGGGTGCTTTGACCACCCCTGCCGCATGGAAAATGACATCAACCCCGGCAATAGCTTCTTTCAGGGTAGAGATGCTGTGCAGGTTGCCGGGAACTTTTGTGTACTCATTCCCTTTTAACCATTTTTCTTTGTTACGCACAAGACATCGGATTTCAGAAAATTGTCGCTCTTCGATCAGCGTATCAACTAAATGACTACCGATAAATCCAGTGCCGCCGGTTACAAAGGCTTTCATCAAATTTCGTATATTCCCGGTTTCATATTTTAGAATTCCAAACTGTTATTAAGATACGAATCAGACCTGTCCTTTTGAAAATTTATGAGTGATTTACGAGTAGCAATTTTTACCGGGAATTATAACCATATTCGAGATGGGGTTTCCCTTACCCTAAATCGTCTCGTTGACTTCCTGGAGAGCAAAGGTATAGAGGTATTGGTATTTGGACCAACTATTGACGACCCACCCATCGACCATAATGGTGAGCTGGTGCCGGTGCCTTCGGTTCCGATGCCGGGTCGTCCCGAATACCGCGTGACAATCGGATTCCCTGAATCCGTCCAGAAGCGGCTCCGTGAGTTTAATCCCAATCTGTTCCATATTGCTACTCCTGATCTGTTGGGATTCAGGGCGATGCGATACGCTCAATCCAACAACATCCAGATCGTAGCTTCTTATCATACTCATTTTACGAGTTACCTCAAATATTATAATCTGGAAATGCTTGAAATTTTGGGCTGGAAATACCTTGTTTGGTTCTACAGCCAGTGCAAGCATGTGTATGTGCCTTCTCCGTCGATGGCTGATGAGCTGAACAACCAGGGGATCGAAAATGGAATAAGAATTTGGGCTCGTGGAGTCAATACCGATGAGTTTCATCCCGATAAGCGCGATATGGAGTGGAGGAGATCGATCGGTATCAAGGATGAGGAATTGGTGGTTTCGTTCGTATCCAGGCTGGTTTGGGAGAAAGATCTGCAGACGTATGTTGATTCTGTCAAAAAGCTGGAGGATGCAGAAGTAAATATCAAGCCGATGATTGTCGGGGATGGTCCTGCCAGGAAAGAATTGCAACAGATGTTGCCGGAAGCCCACTTTACAGGGTTTATAACCGGGAACGAACTGCACAAGGCTTATGCCAGCAGTGATATTTTCCTGTTCCCCTCCGACACTGAAACGTTCGGCAATGTTACACTTGAAGCGATGTCCAGCGGACTCCCGTGCGTGGTGGCCGACGCCACAGGCAGTAAGTCACTGGTTGAGTCAGGGATAACCGGATACTTGGTGCCTCCGCGAAATACTGAGGAGTTTGCGAAGTCAGTGCGTAAAATAGCTGAGGATGATGAGCTACGTAAGAAAATGGGAGAGACGGCGCGTCAGAAAGCGCTTGCATATTCTTGGGAACGTGTAAATGAAAAACTATTGGAAAACTACCGGGAGGCTCTTGCGGAACCGATGCCTGCCCTCAAATTTTAGAATCTAAGTAGTTGTGAAAATACTTTATGTAGCACATAATCATCCCCCGAAAGAGGCTCCTCTGAAAAGTGTGGGTGGAATGCAGCGGGTTAGCATGCAGCTGCTGGCTGAACTGGAGAAAAGAAAAGATATCGAAGTTGAAACCTCCATCCTGCATACAAGCTGGAATGATATTGGTTGGGAAGCCCCGATCTTCCTGTTTGAACAACTCTTTCGTTTACCAAGGAAGGTAGAAGAAAGAGATGTCGATGTGATTTTGTTTTCATCGATGGTTACAGCCAGCTTAGCCTGTTTTATCAGGAACAAGGTGGATATTCCTATGGTTACAATTAATCATGGACAGGATGTGACCTTGCCTTTAGGTATCTACCAGTGGTTCGTCCCCAAAATTTTTAAGAGTCTCGATGGGGTTATATCTGTTTCACAAGCAACGTTGAAGGCCTGCCACGAGCGTGGGCTAGATCCCGAAAAAGGAGTTGCTCTTGGTAATGGATTTAATATGCAGCGTTTGAACAGTTTCCCCGATAAGAAGATATCAAAAGAGGCGATACAGCAGATTTTCGGGATCGACCTGGAGAACAGGTACATGATGCTGTCGGTGGGCCGACAGGTTAAGCGGAAGGGGCACGAGTGGTTTATCAGGAACGTGTTCCCTAAGCTAAGAAAGGATCTGGTATTTATAGCTATCGGGGATGGACCTGAATCCGAAAATATTCAAAAAGCCGCTGAAGAAACGGGAGGCAGCGACCGAATTTTTTTACTGGGTAAACAGCCGGAAGATATTCTGAAAAAATCATATTCGGCAGCCGACCTGTTCCTGATGCCCAACATCCCGGTGGAAGGAGATATGGAAGGTTTTGGGATTGTATTACTCGAGGCCAACATGGCCCGAACGCCTGCCGTTGCTGCTGACCTGGAAGGAATTAAGGATGTGATTACAAACGGACAGAATGGTTTTCGGGTACCACCGTTAAATGAACAGGCTTTTGCTGAAAAGGTGAACTCAATATTGAGTAATGGACTTGAACATTTTTCAGAACAAACACGGAAATTTGTTCTGAAGCAGTTTAGCTGGAACAATGTAGCACAGAACTATATAGAGTATATCCGAAAGGTAGTTGATACCTATAAAACTGCTGAAACACTGAATTAACATTATCATAATCATAATTTGATTGGTGCTTATAATGGAGGTATATTTGCCTAGATAAGCACCAATCAGAAGCCGAAATCTGGAAGGAATGGCTGACTCTAACACCGATCTGAAGAAAAACGATATTTTTTCGAAAGCTTACGACTTTACCAAAGCTGATGAAATCAAAGCTGAGGGACTATATCCCTACTTTAAGCCTCTGCAGGCCACCGACGGGACCACTGTAAACATCGAGGGGCGTGATGTAATTATGGCAGGTTCCAATAACTACCTCGGGCTGACCAATGATCCCCGGGTGATAAAAGCTGCCCAGGATGTTATCACTGATTACGGAACCGGATGCACAGGATCCCGTTATTTGAACGGAACACTCGATCTGCATCTGGAGCTGGAGGAGAAGCTCGCAGAGTTTATGCGAAAGGATGCATGTGTGCTTTTTAGTACGGGTTACCAAACCAATGAAGGTTCTATTCAAACAATTGCAGGGCGGAAGGATGTAATTTTTTCCGATAAAGACAATCACGCCTGTATTGTGACCGGTACGCTGGTCTCCAATGCTAAAACCATGCGCTACCAGCATAACGACATAGACCAGTTACGAATGTTGATGGGGCGTGCCAGCGAAAATGCGGGTAAACTGATTGTCAGTGACGGAGTGTTTTCCATGTCTGGTACCATTGCCAAGGTCCCTGAACTGGTTGAACTTAAAAAAGAATTTGGAGCCCGCCTTTACCTGGATGACGCTCATGCCATCGGGGTAATTGGAGAAGGAGGGCGTGGATCTGCCTCTACTTTCGATATGATGGATGAGGTCGACCTGATAAGTGGCACGTTTTCAAAGTCGTTCGCATCCCTCGGCGGATTTATTGTCGGTGATAAAGAGGTTATCGAATATATTCGTCATCATTCACCAGCTCATATTTTTAGCGCTTCGATGCCACCAGCCAATGTAGCTACAGTCTTAAAAGCACTTGAGATCTTACAGGAAGAGACGTGGAGGCTGGAGCGGTTACAGGAAATTTCTGACTATATGCGCAAAGAGCTTCGCAACATGGGCTTTAACGTTTGGAGCAGTCAAACTCCGATAATACCGGTGGTAATAGGAGAGATGATGGAGTGCTTCAAGTTCTGGAAGGATCTTTTTGAAGCGGGTGTGTATGTCAATGCTGTTGTTCCGCCGGGTGTCCCTAAAGGACAATCCCTGATGCGTACCAGCTATATGGCAACCCACACCGATGATCATCTCAATAAGATTCTCGAAGCGTTTCGAAAAGTCGGTATCAAACGAGGCCTAATCGACAGAAACGGACATTCACTTATAGACGTCGACTAGTTTCGTGAACAATCAGACTAAAACCAATGGCGTTAGCTTTGTAAGCACTAAAGAGGAAAAGAAACAATTCCTCGAATTTCCCTACCAACATTACGCCGGAGATGAACACTGGGTTCCTCCCCTCAAAATGGAGCAGAAAAAGCTCCTGGATACAGATAAAAATCCGTTCTACGAAAATGCTGATATTGCATTGTTTCTGGCTGAACAAAATGGAGAAATCTGTGGACGTATAGCAGCCATCGAAGATCGTCGGTTTAATAAATATCATAATGTTAAAACCGGGTTCTTTGGTTTCTTCGAGTGTATAAATGACCCTTCCATGGCAAAATTGCTTTTTCGGGTGGCTGGAGACTGGCTTAAAGAACGAGGTTTAAACAGGCTGATCGGTCCTGCCAATCCCAGCATGATGGATGAGATTGGGATTCTGATCGACGGGTTTGAGTACGATCCCAGCATTCTTATGCCCTATCACAAACCGTACTATGGTGACCTTCTGGATGAAGTAGGCCTTGAAAAAGAGATGGATCTGTTTGCGTTTAGGGTTAACCAGGACAATGTATCGTTTGAGCGTATGGACCGAGCTGCTGAGATTATGAACAGGCGGTATCCCACACTTGCTGTTCGGAGCATAGATCTCAAGAATATCGACAAAGAAGTCGAGATTGTTCAAGATATTTTTAACAAGGCTTGGTCCGATAATTGGGGCTTTATACCTATGAGTAAGGAGGAATTGACTACACTCGCAGATGATCTGAAATTAATCCTGGATCCCGATTTTGCCCATATTGCGGAGATAGAGGGTGAACCGATCGCTTTTTCAGTGGCCCTGCCAGATCTCAACCAGGCTCTTAAACATTTGGATGGCACCTTATTCCCGTTTGGGATATTTAAGTTACTTTGGCACAAGCGGAATATTAATCAGGTTCGTACAGCCCTGATGGGGGTCCTCCCCGAATACCAGGGCAAAGGATTTGATGCCCTCTTTCACAGGCTGGCGATTTTGAATGGAAGGGAAAAGGGGATCTATTCCTCTGAGTTGAGTTGGGTTTTGGAAACCAATACCAATATGATACGCGTAGCCGAACGTCTGGGAGCAGAAAAGGAGAAGACGTATCGCATGTACAAAAAGGATGGACTTGATTCCGGTTTTAAACTATAGTTGGCCACAAAATTATTTTAAAGTGCCGGAACCACATGGTTTCATCTTTTATTCATAGAATTTGCCTACATTTGAATGCCTGAAATCTGTTAGCTGTTACAGTGTATGGGCATATAACAAACGCATTTACCGGTTGAAATTGTGGAGAACCCTTTTTAAACAATGGTTCAATCTCCCTGGATCCCTCTTACCGCCGGCAGTCGGTCACGGCTCCAAGAGGGACTTCCCAAGCAAAAGCAGTAATGGGGATTGTATTCGTTCTATGAGTTCCTCCTTGGAGAACGAGCCTGTCCCGAACACTTTCGGGAAGAACAGGAGGATTGACCTAATCGGCTGAATATCAGTCGTAACACCAAGTTGTAACTGGTAAACACGTTATAACAAATTTTTAAACTAAGATGAGGATCTCATATCATGAGTGAATTTCGTATCGAAAAGGATTCGATGGGTGAGGTAAAAGTACCCAGGGATGCATATTATGGGGCCCAAACCCAGAGAGCAGTCGAAAATTTTCCAGTTAGTGGGATTACATTTCAGCGTGAATTTTTGGAAGCGCTCGGTCTCGTTAAAAAAACAGCGGCAAAAGTCAATGCCGACCTTGAGTTAATTGATAAAGAGATAGCTGATGCCATCCAGCAAGCGGCACGCGAAGTTGTGGATGGGAAACTGGATGAGCAGTTTCCGATTGATATATTCCAGACAGGTTCCGGTACTTCGACCAATATGAACGCTAATGAAGTAATTGCAAACCGGGCAAATGAAATTCTTGGTGAAGAAAAAGTACATCCGAATGATCATGTCAATTTTGGTCAAAGCTCAAATGACGTGATCCCGACAACTATTCGCCTGGCTGCAGCACTTGGGGTGCGCAACCATCTTATTCCTGCGCTGGAACATCTGAAAGAAACATTTTTAAAAAAAGGAAAAGAGTTCTCTGAAGTAGTAAAGACCGGTCGGACCCATTTGATGGATGCTATGCCGGTGACTATTGAGCAGGAGTTTAGTGGTTATGCCCGGCAACTTGACTTGGGGATAAAACGGTTGCAAAGCACCCTCGAGCGGGTACAGGAACTACCTCAAGGTGGTACGGCCGTGGGGACGGGGCTAAATACAGATCCCGAGTTTGGAGAGCGGTTCGCACAAGCCTTGTCAGAGGAAACCGGTTATGAGTTTAGTGAGGCCAAAAATCATTTTGAAGCTCAATCCACAGTTGATACACCCGTAGAACTGAGCGGCCAGCTGAAGACTATAGCTGTAGGTCTAATGAAAATAGGCAATGATCTTCGTTGGATGAACTCCGGTCCGAATAGTGGTATCGGAGAAGTGCAACTGGAAGCTTTGCAACCGGGTTCATCAATAATGCCTGGTAAGATAAATCCT
>JBEPXS010000153.1:5156-7896 GCA_041641755.1 Balneolaceae bacterium | reverse complement strand
CCGGTAAATCGATTGCAGAGATGGGAGATATGCAGGAGGGGGGAGCCGTAGCATTTAGCGATGATGGTGATCCCGTATACAATGCGCAGTTGATGCGCATAGCTCTTGAATACTCATCAATGCTCGGCGTGCCCATCATCAATCACGAAGAAGACCTGAAACTGTCGCGACCGGGGCATATGCACGAAGGAAAAGTTTCTACCCGGCTGGGACTGGATGGGACCCCCGGAATTGCTGAAGAGGTGATGATTGCCCGCGACCTGCTATTGGCGGAATTTACCGGCGGTCATATCCATGTAGCCCATATCAGTACGGCAAAAGGGGTAGAAATGGTGCGTCGGGCCAAGGCAGATGGCGTACATGTAACAACTGAGGTTTGCCCGCATCATTTTGATCTGACCGATCAGGAGATTGAAAAACGAGATTTTGATACCAACTGTAAGATGCACCCTCCGTTGCGTACTGCTGAGGACGTTGAAGCGATGATTGAGGGACTGGCAGACGGTACGATCGATGTGATCTGCACCGATCATGCCCCGCACGCTATCGAAGAAAAAGAAGTTGAGTTTATCTACGCCCCAAACGGTATCATCGGGTTGGAGACGGCTTGGGGTGTGAGCGTTCGCAGGCTCTTGAAATCAGGCAGGATGGAACTGGAGCAACTATTAGAAAAAGTAGTTGTGAATCCGCGAAAAATATTGAACCTGGAGATTCCCAAAATTGAAGAAGGTGCCAGTGCAAATGTAACGATTTTCAATATCGATCAGGAGTGGTCGTTCGAACAGAAGCATGTGAAGTCAAAGTCTGGTAATTCTCCATATTTTGGCATGGAAATGAACGGTCGGGCTGAAGCGATCTACAATAAAGGTCGCTTTGTGTTGAATGAAGTGTAAATCCTGTCTGTTTAGCCTGGGTATTTCAAATCTTGCTGAGTGCCGCTCCTATTAGTGTAGGAATAGTTTTAAGTCTGACACGTTGTACGTTCAGTTTTTATTGAAGATAGCAGTATGAGGATATTAGATACTCCTGCAAATTGATGATATTTCAAATGAATTTTTCGGATTTTGGCTTTCTTTGCTGGATGTGGTCTGATCCAACAAAAGAACAGATTAATTCTTATTTAGATATCCTGTTGTTTAAATCGACCCTTATTTTCATACTGTTTATTTTCATTTATCCGCAGAAAGGATTTTCTCAGAACAAGCCGTTCGCTCCCGACTCCATTCCTGATGCCCAATTTGGAGAAATTCCCGATTCTCTCTTTTCCATGGAAAATTATGGCGAGGATCCTTCGGCCCCCTACTTTTATGCCTATAAAGAAGTTGATATTTCGTTTGAGGAAGATGGTCAATCTATTGCAGCTATCCTTGACTATCACCTGCGCATCAAGGTGTTTGACTCCGATGCAAAGCAAGCCTCAATTATTGCTGTACCATACTATTTTCAGGATGATGTCGAAACGATTGAGGAGATCCGGGGATATACCTATCAGCCGGATGGAAGCCGGGTACAGCTACAGGCCGATAAGATTCGAACCATCAATTTAAATGCACGATATAACGTAAAAGAATTTACTATGCCGGAGGTCCGTGATGGATCTGTAATTGAATATACCTATCGTAAAAAGCGTCGTTTTATCGAAGAATTACCCGACTTCTACCTTTCGCACCAAGCCCCCACCGACATTGCCAGGGCGACCATCCGATATCCTCGTTACTTGCGTTATGATGTTATTACTGTCGATTTTGACGGAAACGTTCAGCATGTAGAACAGCGGATTGATACCAGTTCTGTACCGAAAGTTTTTTCAATTCCGAGGCCCGACCCTTTGGTTCTCGATCATTGGATAGCACGCGATGTTCCCGCTGTAAAACAGCAAGCATTTATTTCTTCGATAGACGATTACCGGGGAAAATTAAAGTTCCAGTTAACAGAGTTCGGAATTCCCCGGCAACGCCTTGAAAACAGCTGGGAAGTTGTGGTAGCCCAGCTCCGCCGTACGCAAAATCCCTGGTCGGTGATTCGACAAAACAACCGTGCCCGAAAGATGGGTAAGCAGATTGGACAGGAATTTAATAATCTGGAACAGGCCCAGGATAGTATTTTTCGATACCTCAACACCACGGCTCAGTTTAGCGAAGTGCGTGGATCATACAGTTCGGTGCCGGACGACAGCGTTTTAAATGGTACCTTGGTAGACCAACCTGCCATAAACCAAACGTTGGTAGCAATGCTTCGGGGGGCGGGTATCCAAGCCTGGCCACTACTGATATCCACCCGTCAGTTCGGTAAAATTAACCGTTCATTTCCTTCGTTCTACCAGTTTAATGGTCAATTGATCTATTCGGAAATCGATGGGGAGAACTATTTTATGGATGGTAGTTTTGGTCACAGCTATCCCAACTTGTTACCGGTTGAGACCTATAATGAAAACGGCCTGCTTCTTAAGGAAGAGGAGTTTGAATGGATTGAGTTGAGACCGAAAAACAGTGTTTTTTCGATTGGGATTGAGATGGATGCATCGTTAAATAAACAAGGCGATTTGGCAGGCAGGATAGCAACAAAACATTTTGGTTATCCCGCCCGGTTGATTCGTGAGAAGGCCGCTGAAGGTACACCTTCTGACCAGTTATTGCGTGAAGCTATGTTCGATGGTTTTACTGATGTTTCACTGGAAAATGTACAGATTCAGAACCTCAGGCAATATGGAGATACTGTAGAGATAGCTGCTGATTTTGCT
>JBEPXS010000153.1:0-5146 GCA_041641755.1 Balneolaceae bacterium | reverse complement strand
CTGGAAGCAGGAACAGAAACCCGTTCGATAGAATTATCAGGCGCAGAACTATTTGAAGAGTATCACTCGGAACGGGGATCATTACGATATAAATATAAAATTGATATTTTGCGCAAGCAGTTTGAGCCCGAACTATACCCACAACTTTTAGATTTGTACGAACGATGGGTCGATTTAAGTACAACGAAATGGCAAATAGAAAGACAACAGAGTAATTGAATAGATAGGCTGGCAAAGTAAATTAAGGATTCAAACCATACTTGATACTAAAAACCAAAGTTATATTCTGTTTTTGGATTTCAAATCACGTTTCATAGCCTTTAGCAGTAGTTCCACGTAGTCATCAATCAAGTACTTTGGCTTTAACTTCAATTCCGGGTATATCTCCTCTTTATCCTTGGTAACTTCATTTTTGTCTTGTCCCATAATTATTTCACCGTAAAAAATTGGTTAAATAAAGAGTGTTCGGATCAACAGGTTGTTTCCAATAAATTAGGATATCCTTTCTCAAAAAGCCGCCGGTTCCCGGTTTACTGTTTTCCAGTATCCAACTGGATTAATTTGAGTTCAAATAGTCTCTAAGCGATCAAACTTAGAGACCGGTGGAGATTATATTTGGAGGATGTAATAAGCGGTGCTATTTGGGATAGTAGCCGCCTGTTTAAAACCTTCCTTAATTCCGTATATAAATATTAGTAAATTTTAATGTAAATTAAAAAAAATTAATTTTTTAGTTAAAAAACTGTCTGCTGGCTTTTAAAGCCTTTTTTTAAAGAGATTTACTAGCAGGAAATAGGTCTTTTGGATTCATGAAAAAAATTTAAAAGGATTGCTTTGAGAATTAGAAACAGGTTAAAATTGGTCTCGCTGGTAAGAAATGAAAACCTATTTTGGGAGGGTCGGGTTATCAGGGTGTTACTCTATTTTTCTTTAAGTTAAATTTTAAAAATTGTGTAATGTAAATCTACAGAATTAAAGGAAGGTTATGCTGTTAGCAATTGAATCATCAACAAATGTTTGTTCTGTGGCTTTCAGATTAGAAAATGGAAAGGTCTATGAGAAACGATCGGAAGAGAGGGGTTCCCATTCTGAAAAATTATTCCTGTTTATCGAGGAGTTGATGAACGAACATAATTTTAACATCTCCGAACTGGAGAGGATCCTCGTCAGTGAAGGTCCGGGTTCGTACACCGGACTAAGAATTGGTGCCAGTGCCGTAAAAGGATTGCTATTCCAAACTGATATTCCTCTATGTGCGGTAAGTACACTGGCTGGATTTGCGCAGTCGGTTATCAATCAAAGGGTTGAATCCCCAACGGTACATGCCGTAATCGATGCGCGGCGTGAGCACCTGTATCACCAGGCATTTGCAGTGGATCAAGATGGTTTGCAGGCAAAGACCGAGGTGGAAATCAAGCCGATTAAACAGGTACAGGAGATGATAAGCACCGGTGATGCCATAGTAGGAACAGGGATTAATCGCATTGATGAGGCGGTCTTAAAAAATGTTACCGTTTTCGGACCCGAACAGATTACTGCAGAGTCGCTCATTGCGCTTTACGATCACTCCGGCTTGGGTGCCCCTTTCGTTACCCGGGTCGACCCCAAAAGTTACGACCCGAAATACTATACCTCCCGCCAGGCAGAGAAATAGATTGTTCTGTTAAACAGGACAGTTTTACCAGTAGTTATATGTCCGGTATTGCGTGTAACAATTACTGCACAGGCCAATAAAAACCTGAATAATTTATGCTTCGACTATTACCGGTAGTTTTCTTAATTCTGTTGACAAGCTGCTCTGCTGTAACTGACCCGGAAGAGCACCAACACATTGCAGAGATAAGTGCACGGGCCGTGGAAGTAATAGACGCAACACCGCAACAGGTTGATTTTTCTTTTGAAGGGATGATGCCCGATCCGTGTCACGAGTTTAAGGATGCCCATGTAGTGTCAAGGGAAGATACTATTTCTGTAAAGGTACGGGCACAATCTACACTATCAAACGGTGGAGGGTGTATTGCCGTAATCGATACTCTGACTGTGTCCCCGTTGTCGGTTTCGGTGCAGGGATCAGGGACCTACATCTTCGCCTTCTGGCGGTGGGGAGAGGAGAAGCCGCTGGAACTGGAGGTTACAGTGCCGTAATCATTTGTCAATGCACTTCCTTTGCAGGATTACCTTCTGCCAGCCTGTTGTTGCGGTCGGGCAGGTTACGATAAAATAGCTTAATAATAGCGCTATCGTCCCGCTCGTGCTATTGCCACGGGGGTTAGAGGGACACTTACGCCAGCAGATTCTTAATTGTGGCAAACAGTGTAGGGCATGGTGTGCAGTATCCCTACATTCGGGAGTAATTCCATAAGGAAATGCCACAAAATAAATCATTTCAGCTTCGATACAGAATCGTTATTTTGGGCTTTCATTTGAACTAAATTAATGATGCATGGCTTGGTTTAAACGGAAAGACAAAAACATCCAGACCGAACAGCGAAAAGAAATGCCGGAAGGGGTTTGGATAAAAGTGCCCAGTACCGGGGAAACAGTACACCGGCGCGAGCTGGAAGAGAATCTCTGGGTAGATCCGATGAGTGATTACCATTTCAGGATCGGAAGTGATGAATATTTCTCTTTCCTTTTTGATAAGGGAGAATTTGAAGAGATCGGCCAGGAGATACAGCCAGCGGATCCCCTGGATTTTGAGGATCGAAAAAAATATACCGATCGGCTGGAGGACTATCAAGAGAAAACCGGCCACTCGGATGCCGTGCGTGTAGGAGTAGGACAGATGAATGAGCTTAATGTTGTTATCGCCTCCATGGATTTTGATTTTATTGGTGGAAGCATGGGATCGGTTGTCGGTGAACGTATTGCCCTGGCAATTGATCACGCCCGGGAAAATAAAATACCGTTGATTATCATATCGCAGTCCGGCGGTGCCCGCATGATGGAAAGCGTACTGAGCCTTATGCAGATGGCAAAAACATCAGCCAAGCTGGCACAACTGGAGGAAGAGGGCGTTCCCTATATTTCGGTAATGACCAATCCCACAACCGGTGGCGTAACAGCGAGCTTTGCTATGCTCGGTGATTTCAATATCGCCGAACCGGGAGCCCTGATCGGGTTTGCAGGTCCGCGGGTGATTCGCCAAACGATTGGTCGCGATCTGCCCGAGGGATTCCAGACCTCGGAATACCTGCTTGAGCACGGATTTCTCGATTTTATAGTCAAAAGAACCAAGATGAAGAATAAGCTCACCAAGCTTTTGAAGATTGTCACTCATAAATTCGATAGCTAATACGTTGTTTATCATCGGAGGTTGTTTGTATCCACGTCACAAAATTTTGTTCTATGGTTAAAACGCCTTCGGGAGTATCGAATTTACCCCACAAGTGGCCTTTGAACGGCTCTAATTTAATCACGTAAAAAATTTCAATGTTTTATGAAGAAGATCGTTCTGCTATCGGCACTGATTTGCTGGATATTTGTAAATAATCCGGTCGCTGCACAGCAAAGCAAGCAGCTGAAGTTTGATCATATATTTGATGGTACATTTGAGTCGGAGTCTGTCAGGAATGTAAACTGGATGCGCGACGGGCAGTACTATACTACACTTGTTCGGACTGACAGTGACCTTGAAATACGGAAGTATGATATTACTACGGGTGACTATGAGGTTATCGTATCCAGTTTAAGTCTGGAGGCTGAGGGACGTGAACAGCCGATCATTATTCAGGATTATCAGTTTTCAGCAGGCGAAACCAAGCTACTTATCAAAACTGATGTTGAACAAATTTGGCGACGTAGTACCAAGGAAAACTACTTTGTCTATGATCTTGAGACCGAGGAGCTTCAAAAGCTAACTTCATCCGATCAAAAACAGCAGTATGCCAAGCTTTCTCCGACGGGAGATAAAGCAGCTTTTGTAATTCAAAATAACCTGTACTGGGTTGATCTGGAAACGGGAGAAGAAATCCAGATTACCAAAGACGGAGAAGTAGGAAAAATAATTAACGGGACAACCGACTGGGTTTATGAGGAAGAGTTTGGATTTGCCAAAGCATGGTATTGGTCGCCGGATGGATCTAAAATTGCCTTCTATCGGTTTGATGAATCACACGTCAGAGAGTTTTTTATGACAGATTGGGGACCTCTTTATCCTGAATTGACGAAATTCAAATATCCGAAGGCGGGAGAGCGGAACTCTACTGTGAAGGTGGGAGTCTATGATCTTGAAAAAAGAAGTACTACCTGGATGGACCTGGGCGGTAAAAAAGATCAATATATCCCACGTGCAAACTGGACCCAGAGCTCTGAGACTCTTGCTATTCGAAGAATGAATCGTCTGCAAAACAAGCAGGATCTGATACTGGCGGATGCAACCTCAGGCGAAACGGAGACTATCAAGACCGAAACAAGTGATACCTGGATCGATGTAAATGATGACTTGACGTTTCTCGAAAACGGTAAACATTTTATTTATCTAAGCGAGGAATCAGGATATAATCATATCTACCTGTACAACATGGACGGTGAGCTGATACGCCAGGTAACGGAAGGAGACTGGGAGGTTACCAATTTCATTGGTTATAATAATTCGAATAAGAAAATTTATTACATCAGCACTGAAGAATCATCCTTGGAGCGGCACCTGTATAGCATCAACATAAATGGCAAGGGTAAAACCAAGATGACTAACGGAGAGGGTTGGAACTCCATAAATATGAGCCGCGACTACAAATATTATATCGAAACATATTCAGATGCAACTAACCCTCCCACATATACTCTGCACAGGGGTAACGGAAAGAAAGTTCGCGTACTTGAGGATAATGCGGCCCTGTCCAGTAAGATGGATGACTATAATTTGCCTGAAAAAGAATTTTTTAAAATTCAGTTACCTCAAGCCACGCTTAACGCTTACATGCTTAAGCCTCACGATTTTGATCCATCAAAAAAATATCCTGTATTGGTATATGTATATGGAGGTCCGGGATGCCAGACTGTGGAGAAAAATTTTGGAACGGGGAGTCGCAACCGGTCAATGTGGCACCGCTATTTGACCACAAAAGGGTATATCATACTAAGCATTGATAATCGTGGCACCGGAGGCCGGGGACGCGATTTTGAAAAACAAGTCTATAAGAAG
>JBEPXS010000152.1:0-7907 GCA_041641755.1 Balneolaceae bacterium | reverse complement strand
CCGTGCCTGGCAAATTCATACGTGTTCGAGAAGGAGATATGGTCGAATTCCATCTGAAGAATCATCCTGATAATAAGTTGCCCCATAACATCGACCTGCATGCCGTGAATGGCCCCGGTGGCGGTGCTGAATCTACTTTTACAGCTCCCGGACGTGAAACGGTATTTACATTCCGTGCATTAAATCCGGGTCTTTATGTCTATCACTGTGCTACTGCTCCGGTGGGTATGCATATCGCAAATGGTATGTACGGCCTGATCCTCGTCGAACCATGGGAAGGGCTGCCTGAGGTAGATCAGGAGTACTATGTGATGCAGAGCGAATTCTACACGGAAGGGAACTATGGCGAGCGTGGACTACAACCCTTTGACATGGATAAGGCAATTGATGAAAATCCTGAATATGTGGTGTTTAACGGAGCGGTGGGTTCCATGATGAGTGATAAGGCCATCACGGCCGAGCGCGGAGATGATGTTCGGCTCTTTGTAGGGAATGGCGGACCCAACCTAACCTCATCTTTCCATGTGATTGGTGAAATATTTGATAAGGTATACTATGAGGGGGGAAGTAGAATGCAGAAAAATGTACAAACCACTTCTGTCCCTGCTGGTGGGGCAGCCATGGTTGAGTTTAATACAGAAGTACCAGGTAACTATATTCTTGTTGACCACGCTATATTCCGGGCCTTTAACAAGGGCGCACTGGCTACTCTTGCTGTATCGGGGGAAGAGGATGAAAACGTATATACCGGTCAGCAGCTTGAGCGGGTATATCAACCGGAGGGTGGAGCTATACAAGAACTGCCACAAGAGAAGAAAGCGGTCCCCGAGGCCAGCACGCTGAAAGAACGCATTGAATACGGGCGCGAAACCTATATGTCGGTCTGCCAGGCATGCCATATGGCTGACGGTACAGGAATTGAAGGAGCCTTTCCTCCATTAGTTGAGTCTGATTACCTGAATGAGGATCCCGATAAGGCAGTAAGCGCTGTGGTAAATGGTCTATCGGGTGAAATAACGGTGAATGGTGAAACCTATAATGGAGTAATGCCCCGACAAAATTTAACGAACGAAGAGGTTGCAAACGTTATCACCTATGTTTTAAACAGTTTTGATAACAAAGGAGGAGAAATCACACCGCAACAGGTAGAACGTATTCGTCAGCAGGATTAATAAGACTGCAAGTTGCTTTACATAATTAATTTTTCCCTGAAAGATGAAGTATCTAATCCCAATATTGCTTGCATTTTCGCTTGCACTGATCGGCAGTAATACCCGTCCGCCTGTTCCTCCCGATGATATGGTGAGGATCGAAAAGGATACCTTTATGCCTTTCTATAGTTCAACCAGGGATAGCGTAACGGTAGATACCTTTTATTTGGATAAATATGCGGTTACTAACGCCGAATTTCTGGAATTCGTAAAGGTGAATCCCAAATGGCGTCGATCCAGAATAAAATCTGTCTTTGCGGAGAATGGATACCTTAAGCATTGGGATGGTGATCTTGATCTGGGCTCTAATGCTGAGAAAATAAAAAACAGCCCCGTAACCAACATATCCTGGTTTGCAGCACGAGCCTACGCCAAATGGAAAGGTAAACGCCTTCCTACACTAAACGAATGGGAATACGTGGCATCTGCCAGTCGTCATAAACCACTGGCTAGTCGTGACGAGGGATTCGTCAAAAAGATATTGGATTGGTACAGCCGGCCAAACCCTGATTTTTTGCCTCCGGTTGGGAAACATGAACCCAATTATCACGGTGTTCATGACATGCACGGTTTGATCTGGGAGTGGGTCCAGGATTTTAACACGGTATTCATAAGCGGTGAATCACGGGGAGACCAAGGAGAACTTAAGCAGTTTTATTGCGCTGCGGGTAGCTCTGCGGCCTCGGAAACAGATAAAGAAAACTATGCTGCATTTCTTCGTTATTCCTTTCGTGGGAGCCTGGAAGCAGACTTTTCTGTGGGGAATTTAGGCTTCCGTTGTGCCAAAGACATTCAAAATTAATCACGCTGTATAATGTATAAACAACGATTTTTCTTATTAATCTTAGTAGGTTTCTTCACCCTTGGAATCTACGCGTGCTCCAATTCCGACAATAAGGAAGTAAGTCAAAAAACGGATGGCCATGCAGCCCACGCCGAGATGAAAATGAGCACTGGTGAGCCTACCGATGAATCCATTTATAACGTTACTAGTATCTGGCAAAACCGGTTTTCTCATAAGATCCGGCTCGATAGTCTAAGAGGTAAAATACAGGTGGTTGCCATGGTTTACACTCATTGTGAATATGCCTGTCCACGAATCCTGGCTGATATAAAGCGGATTCGCAACGCTCTTTCTGAACCGGCTCTAAATCAAACCAACTTTGTCATTGTATCCATTGATCCCGAGCGTGATACACCAAACAGGCTAAGTCAATTTGCAACAGAGAACGATTTGAATAACCAGCACTGGACCCTGCTACATGGCAACCAGGGAGATATTTTGGAGATAGCTGCTTTACTTGGGGTTAAATATAAGCGTATTAGTCAAGAGGATTTCACTCATTCCAATATTATCAGTGTGTTAAATAAGGAGGGAGAAATAGTTCATCAACGTAAAAAACTGACAGATCAACAACAGACTACAATTAAAACAATTGAAAACCTGATTTCCAGCTAAAATAGCTATTGGCAGGGCAGTGTTAGTTGCAGATTTGGTATGTTCTTTTGCAAAAAATGTTTTCATACAAACACTCAAAAAGCTACTTAAAGAACCCTGTAACCCGTTTTCTTATTCTATTTTAATATAAAAACGAAGGATTTTTGTGTATACTGTAAAAGTAATACCTTTGTATGCACATATATAGAGTTGGTGATTAACCATAGATCCTCTTCAGGTTGATAAGGGCCTTGGGGATATAATAGTAGTTAAGAGAAAATTGTTAGTTAAATAATTACGTTGGATGGATTACTCAAAGTTAATTGAGGCTCTTCAGGCGGGAGATGATGTTCAGGCGAATAGAATCTTAAAAGAGATTATGCCTCGTTTGGTTCGTTTTTTAGAAATTCGTATGGGAGCAACAAGAGATGAGGCTGAAGATTGTGTGCAGTATTCTCTGGAGTGTGCACTAGATGCCCTGCGGGGAGAACAACTCAACAATACCAACAGAGTGCTGAGTTATCTGATGAGCACCTGCCGGAATAATTATCTTAAAAAACTGGAAAAAAAGCGCGAGGTCAATTATGATCGCGTGCCGAGTACGGAATTTCACGAACCCAACCAGGTTCAATCACTGTTAGATCAAGAACGAAAACGTATACTGGAACGGTGCCTGGAAGAGCTAAAGAGTACTTATAGGCGGTTTATAGACTACTGGTTTGACCACCCGGATTCCGATGCAGATATGGTCGCTAAACACTTCAATATCAGCGTTAACAACGTCTGGACCCGTAAACATAGGGTTATTAAAAAACTAAATCAGTGCTATGAGAAAAAAAGTAATGAATAATTTTGTAAGGATTGGCCTTCTCACCGGTCTATATAATAAAAGGTATTAGAAAAATACATGATTAGGGTCATGTATTTTTGAATCGAAATATAATTTGATTACTGATGAATCATCAATCAGGAGACATAGAGATTATAAAACAGATTGATGCTTACTTAAAAGGTCAGCTCTCTGAAGAGAAGACGGAAGAGCTTTGGGTCGAACTCATTAAAAACAAAGAGTACCTGGAGTATCTGGAAACAGAACTCACGGTTAAGTCTATCTTTGAAGAAAAAAAGAATCTTAATGAGGACTCAGTATCTAAGGTTACCGAACTTCACAAATCATGGAAATGGTTGGCAGCCGCTGCCGCTGTTGCAATACTTGTTGTGGCTATTAACCTCCTTAAAATGGATGGATCAGTCCCACTGCGAGAACAGACCATAGGGAACATCAATATGACGAATAACCTGGCTGCTCCTCTGGTTATGCGTTCTCAAAAAGCTGATCTTAGTGGCGCAGATTCTTTAATGAACATAGGCTTTGAAGCGGCATTATCTGGTAATATACCCAGAGCTGTTAAGATGTATAATGAGGTGACTCAGCGCTTTAAAGGTAAATCGATTGCAGCACAAGCACACCTGAATATTGGTATTATCAGGTATAATAGTGGTGATTATCAACCGGCCTCAAAAGCTTTTGAACAAGCGCTCAGTGTGGTCGACAATAATGATCTGCTTAAAGAAAAAGCTTACTGGTATCTGGGAAATGCCTATATAAATCTAGAACAGATACAAAAAGCACGTAATGCAATCCAAAATGCATACGATCTTGATGGTACCTACCGGAAACCTGCATTTCGACTGTTGCAAAAAATTGACTATAAGCTGGGTAATACTAGCAGCGAAGATCTTGAAAGCAGATGAAGGAATCAAACTATGAATTGTGAACCTGGTGGGTGAGACAATGACGCCCCACAATAGTTCAGATAATTCCGGGAAGCAGTATTAATATAATAATCGGATCTCATATTTTACTATTTAACGATAATTTCCTTAAAAGTATCAGCATCATAAATTATATACGCTGATACAGGATAGCCTCCCTTTCATACGCTCAGTAAATTAGTGAGTAGAATACCCAATCAATTTTAGAGATTTGTGAATAATAAATTAATTTAAGACCGGACTGTTAACGATCAATCATTATTTTCAGGCTCCGTGCAAAATCCTCTGTTAGACGCCGATAAAAAAGAAGAAGCTTTTGAACAAAATGTTCGTCCCTCCTCTATTGGTGAATTTGTTGGTCAGCGCAAAGTAATCCGCAACCTTTCTGTTTTTATTGAGGCCGCCCAAAAACGGGGAGAAGCCCTGGACCATGTCATTCTTTCAGGACCACCCGGACTAGGCAAAACCACACTGGCGCACATCATTGCCAATGAGATGGGTGTACAAATCAAACCCACTACCGGTCCAGTGCTGGAAAAACCGGGCGATCTGGCGGGTATGCTCACCAACCTGGAAGAGGGCGATGTGATCTTCATTGATGAAATCCACCGGCTGAATTCTGTTGTCGAGGAATATCTCTACTCAGCCATGGAGGATTATAAACTAGACATTGTTATCGATTCGGGTCCAAATGCCCGTAGCGTACAGATAGACCTGAACCGCTTTACACTCGTCGGAGCCACTACCCGGAAAGGACTGTTGACTGCACCACTACGAGCACGGTTCGGCATCGACATGCGGCTGGACTACTATGATGTGGAACTGCTCCAACATATTGCTATGCGCACGGCCAATATTCTTAATTTTGGTATTACGGATAAAGGGGCCTTTGAAATTGCGCGTCGCAGCCGTGGAACACCTCGTATTGTTAATAAATTATTGCGCCGTACGCGAGATTTCGCACAGGTTGAAGATCTCGATACCATTACCGACGAAATTGCAGATAAAGCGCTTAACGCCCTTGATGTTGACCGTAACGGCCTGGACGAGATGGATATCCGCATTTTAAAAGCGATTATTGAAAACTATTCTGGCGGACCGGTAGGGGTTGGAACCCTGTCTGTTGCTGTGGGGGAGGATAAAGGTACGATTGAAGAGGTGTACGAACCCTTCCTTATCAAGGAGGGATTCCTCCAACGAACACCAAAGGGGCGAATTGCTACGCAGAAGGCATTTAAATATCTGGATATCAATTCCGATGAAGCCCAGTCAGGATTGTTTGATTAAACCTGTTCAAGATCTTTCCTCATTTTAAAAATTAACTAGAGCAATCTTAGCCTAATGACAGTAAATCGATTGTGTAAAGTATGTTCATTTTTTCGTAGCTTCACTGCTCGTTTTCAAAGATTCTCTTTTAAATTTACTGGTTTACACAACAATGAATAAACTCTTTACCTCCGAATCTGTCTCAGAAGGACATCCCGACAAGATTGCTGACCAGATATCCGACGCGGTGCTGGATGCCATGATTGGAGAAGATCCAAATTCCAGGGTGGCCGTTGAAACAATGGTTACCACTGGTTTAGCTGTGCTCTCCGGCGAAGTAAATACCGAAGCATACGTGGAAGTGCAGGATATTGTACGTGACGTGATCCGGGAAATTGGCTACACTAAAGACTCCTACCGCTTTGATGCCGATTCCTGCGGTGTTCTTTCCAGCATCCACCAACAAAGTCCTGATATTGCACAGGGGGTGGACGCCTCAGATGACAAAAACCTGGGAGCAGGAGATCAAGGTATGATGTTCGGTTATGCCTGCAAAGAGACGGACACGTTGATGCCGATGACGTTACAGTATTCGCACGACCTGCTCAGAAAGTTGGCCCACATCCGAAAAAACACCACGCTGATGCCCTATCTTGCTCCTGACAGCAAAAGCCAGGTCACAGTTGAATATGATGAGGGTGGCAATCCTTTCCGTATCGATACTATTCTTATTTCTACCCAGCACGACGAGGATGTTGAACAGCAACAGATAAAGCAAGATTTAAAAAAACATCTTATCCCTGAGGTTATCCCTGAGGAACTCATGGACCCGGAGACCATTTTTCATGTAAATCCCACCGGAAAGTTCGTGATTGGAGGTCCCCATGGCGATACTGGGCTTACAGGCCGAAAAATTATTGTTGATACGTATGGTGGACGTGGTGCTCACGGCGGTGGTGCTTTCTCAGGCAAAGATCCCACGAAGGTAGATCGTAGTGCCGCTTATGCAGCGCGTCATATAGCCAAAAATGTTGTTGCGGCCGATCTGGCAGATGAATGCCTGGTACAGCTGGCGTATGCGATCGGAATTTCGGAGCCTGTCTCAATAAATGTAAGCACTAACGGTACCGGAAAGGTGCAAGACGCAAAACTGGCTGAAGCTATCAAGAAAACATTTGATTGTACCCCGGCGGGAATCATCGACCGATTAAACCTGCGTCGTCCAATCTACCAAAAGACAGCGGCCTATGGACACTTCGGACGGGAAGAGTTTTCCTGGGAAAAGCTGGACTATACCGACAAGATCCAAAATGCACTTTAATGTTTTCATCGACCTGAATTCAAAAGGTAGCCTCCAACCACAGGCTGCCTTTTTTTATCCTACTGAGCCACCCCTTTTATTTAGTGATTAACATTGCTGTTTTAAAATTTTTCAGATTTCAAAATAGCAAAATAATTTACGCTATTAAGATTAATATTGGTTTAACACCTGTTCTTCAGGGCCCGATAAAAGTATCCGGTTGTAATAACTTCACAAATCTAGTATTTAAAAAGTAGAGAATTTTTCTGGCACTTTTTGCGTTAAATAATTGAACACTTTGAATTTAAGTATACCTAGTTATGGCTGAGAAAAAAGAGAAGTTTGAAGAAATGATTGAAAATCCTACCACCTACCAGCTGAAGGCCTACTATGATGCCAAGGAAAAAGCATGCCTCGATGCTATGAAATCATCTAAATCGAAAAATCCTCACAATAAAGGTTCTCAGCTAGCTGATTTTTGGGATTATGTGTACGAACAGTTCTATGAGATCCAATAACTACAGATATAAAAACCCTAGGTGAACCGTATAATACTCTGAAAACAATTGATATTTTCATTACTGCGACCTTTTTATTTTTAAAAATAAAAAGTATAATTGAACGCTTTGTAAAAATAAGCCGTTAAAAATACACAAACTAATATTGGACGATTTGCACAAATAAAAGTCTACTATAAATACCTACAAAGATAAAATGCAAGTGGCAAAACTATAGATTA
This sequence comes from Balneolaceae bacterium, assembly GCA_041641755.1. GTDB lineage: Bacteria > Bacteroidota > Rhodothermia > Balneolales > Balneolaceae > JAMQKA01. The sequence goes on along the minus strand of JBEPXS010000152.1, from coordinate 177 downwards.
CTTTTTCTTTTATCCCAAAAAAGAATCATGTATATTTAAATTGGCTTGTTTAGATATAAGAATATGGTTTATCGGGCGTTAAATTATACACTTCGATAAATATTATTTTAACAAAGAGAACTATACCTAAATTGACATGGATTTGAAATTCGTAGAAAGAGAAAAGATTCAGACATC
>JBEPXS010000151.1:0-7924 GCA_041641755.1 Balneolaceae bacterium | reverse complement strand
AACCCAATAAGAATTTAAAACTCAATCGGGTTGACGACGTCAGAAACGCTGAACGTATGAGAAGCCAACCCGATTTCGGACAGTAAATTCTTCCGGTTTTTCATCTTTTGCTATAAGAGTGTTGGGTAAGGGAGAGAAATACTAGTAATTAGAATGTCAGCTAGTACATACAGTAGAATAAGGAGAAGATCGGGGTCCGGGTCCCGAAAAGCTTTCGGGATACGATCCCCGGTGAGTTTTTAGGTATTTCTTTAGTCCGCCAACCGGCGGATTTCCTCATTGAAAAAATGAACAAGGCAAGAAGTTGAGATCCCCCAGTTTTATTTTTTGCTCAATCCGTCTTCTGGCGTGTCCCTTTTGTCTTGATACAAATGAAAAGAAGCCCAAGCTTTAATCTTTTGCTATAAACGGAAAAATATAGGATGGAAACAAAATTAATCCAGCGTCACGAAAATCGACTTTCGTGGCTGGTTGTTCACGGCGCGGCTGATATGTCCCCGGCCGTTGGTGTCTTCGGCCAGCAGCACATCGCCGGTGCTAAAACGGCGCACCGTGCCATCACCGATCTCCACATCCACCGCACCATCCAGCATAATGATATACTGGCGTTGCGGCGCATTGTGCCAGTCATAGTCGTAGTCGGGACCGGTTTCACGAAAGAGGATGCCGGTCGCTTCTTCCAGTTCTGACAACTTTCCGATATCCCCGGCATCTTTCAGCGGTATCTCGATATCCTCGAAATGGGATTCTCCGTCGTCTCCGGTATATAGTCGGGTAACTTTCATATTGTTAAAGTAATTTTATTTGAAGATTACTCCAGCAGATCCTGCATCATACCCCGAACGATGGTGATTTCGTCCTGGTTAACCGTATGCGGCATCCCCTTGTACAACTTTTTGGTAATATCGGCTCCGAGCGACTCAAATACCAGTTCCGTTTCATCCACACGTTCTTTGGGGATATGGGGATCCACCGTACTGCAGCCCAGGAAGACGGGCGTTCCTTCCAGATCTCCACGGTATTCCTCGAACTCTATTTCGGGACCGATAAGGCCGCCGCTGTAGCCGACCACTCCGCCATACTTGTCCGGATGCCGGGCAGCAAATTCGGTGGCTAGGCAGGCACCCTGCGAAAAGCCGAGCAGCATAATACTGCTCCTGGGGATACCGGCTTCCTGAATAGATTCTATCAGGTCATAAATTTTTTGGAGTCCGGAAGAGATACCCGGCTGATTTTTTTCTCTCGGCTCCAGAAATGAATAGGGATACCAGGTATGGTTGGATGCCTGCGGAGCCACAAAGTGAAATTCCGGCTGGTCAAATTCTGCTGCCAGTTGTATCATACCATCAGCAGAAGCACCACGGCCGTGCACAAGGATCATGGCAGCTTTCGCCTCGGAGGGGGAGGACCCCCGGGTAACCTCTTTTTGGTTTTGATGAGGCCCGTCGAATGGATTTTGGGGATCAACTCTGAATAATGACATATATATTATCAAATGTAAGTTGTAATGAAGGATTAAATTTCTAGCTCAGGCAGACGTTGTTCGATCATCTCCCGCTTGCTCTCCATCCAGGGCGGCAAGATCAGTTTTTCACCGAGATGATCAGGATCCTCATCCACATCGTAACCCGGACCTTCGGTAGCCATCTCAAACAGGACCCCACCCGGCTCGCGGAAATAGACCGAGTGAAACCAGTGCCGGTCGATAACCCGGGAGGGTTGCAACCCCATATCGCTCACTTTTTGTCGCAGTGACTTAAGCTCCTCATCATCTTCAGCCCGGAAAGCAACATGATGGATGATCCCCCTGCCGTTGGATGAAGGCATAGATTCACTTTTTTCTATAATAACTGCACTGCCGATGGGGGCATCTGTGGTATAGAGCTTTTTTCCGTCCTCTTCTTCATGTAGTTCAAATCCAAAAAGCTTATTTAGAATATCGGCTGTGGGATTGTACTCCTTCAAGCGTAGTGTAGTCCCCCAAAAACCACGGATGGTGTGTTCCGCCGGAATGGTACCACCGGTCCAACCGGTTAGCTCCGAAGCCAGCTTATCGAAGACCAGTTCAAGCTGCATGTTGTCTGGATCTTTGAACTGTAGAATGTCGCGGCCAAATCGCTGTGCTGGTCCCTCAAAGGCGATGTTCAACTCTTCCAGCCGTTCCTGCCAAAACGGTTTAGAGCTGGCGGGAACAGCTAGTGAAACGGCAACTGATTCTCCGATACCGGGTTGGCCCTGTACGGCCTGTGGCCAGGGGAAGAAGGTGAGGCCCGATCCCGGGGATCCCTCGGCATTACCGTAGAAAAGATGGTAGGTACCGGGATCGTCCTGGTTTACCGATTTTTTGACGAGTCGCATGCCCAGTTTATTGACATAGAACTCCGCATTTCTGTTTGGGTCTCCGGCCAATGCCGTGATGTGGTGTATACCTTTATAGTGTTGTGCCATGATTAATTGGTATTCGTTTCTTTATAATTAAGTTGCAAATTGGGCAGATCTGCTTCAATCAGATCCCGTCGATTTTCCAACCATTGGGGCAGCCTCAGTTCCTGACCAAGCTGATCAACCGCTTCATCAATATCAAATCCGGGGCCATCCGTTGCTATCTCAAACAGCACGCCCCCCGACTCATAAAAGTAAACCGATTTAAAATATTGACGATCTTTTTGCTCGGTAACATGATATCCTTCTTCCAGCAGTCGCCTTCGCAGGGAGTGCTGTTCCTGTTCATCTTCAGCACGAAAAGCGATATGATGTACAGTCCCTTTCCCCGGTCTGCCGTTTAGTTCCGATTGATCGATAATTTCTATTGCCGATCCGAGGGATGCTTCAGTCTGGTACAAGTGACGGTCATCCTGCTCATCCTTTTTTTCAAAACCCAGGTAAGATTCAAGCAGGGTACCCGCCGGACGGTAGTCCTCTTCAGCCAGGGTTGCACCGTGAAATCCCCGAATAGCATGTTCAGCAGGTAGTTGTCTGTCCGTCCAGCTTTCAAGCTGATTTACTTTTGGATCAGCTACAATTTCGAGATGCAGACCGTTGGGATCCTGTAGTCCAAGTACCTGTTTCCCAAACCGATTAAACGGTTCTATAAAATCGATATCTTTTTCCCGTAGATGCTGCTGCCAAAAGTCGAGTGAGCCTTCAGGTACGGAAAATCCTACGGCAATGACCTGTCCCTGACCGGGCTTGCCCTGTTGGAGATGAGTCCAGGGGAAAAAGGTTAGTAAGGAACCGGGTTTCCCGTGCTCATCGCCGTAGTACAGGTGATAAACCGAGGGATCATCGAAATTGACGGTTTGTTTGACCAGTCGCATTCCCAAAACCTGGGTATAGAAGTCCAGATTTTGTTGGGGATCTCCGGCAACCGCCGTAATATGATGGATACCCTTGTTATGACTCATGATTGATGATTTTGTTTAAGTTCGCTATTTAGTTTAATATTAAACTAAATTAATTCCAATTTGTAATATCTATCCCGGATTATTTACCAAGAAACTTGGTTGTGGGCAAGGCGAAGTTGCAATAGTAATTGATACGTATGGCTGATACGTTGAATGCGTTATTGGAACTTCAACGCCGCCCACGGTCAAGTTTCGCAGTCCCATTTACTCCTTACTTATATTTGGGCTACTATCATTTAGCGTAAAACAAATAAAATCAGATGCTTAAATTGCTTATTATAAAATTTTGTGAATAATCCGGGCTATGACTCTTATCAACTTTAAGTAACACTATATAACATAAAGAGTTTAACTTATGGAAACATTTAAAGGATCAACCCAAAACTGGGCGCTGGTTACTGGAGCATCGAGCGGGTTGGGAGTTGATTTCGCTCATCTTCTGTCCGGTGAAGGTTATAACATTATATTGGTGGCACGAAGGGAGGAGCGATTGAGAGAGGTAAAAGCAGACCTGGAGCAGAAGTACGACATTCGTGCGGAAGTAATTTCGATGGACCTGGCGGAGACAGAGGCGCCGTTAGATTTGTACAAGGAGATCAACAAAAGAGGCCACCGGGTAGAAGTGTTAATAAACAATGCGGGTTTCGGGCTGTACGGTCGTTTTTCAGAGATTGACCGCGAACAGGAACTGGATATGTTGAAGCTGGATATTTTAACTGTAACTGATCTCACTAAACTGTTTGTCCGGGATATGATTGAACGTGATTCAGGGTACATCCTGCAACTCTCCTCGGTTGGGGCTTATCAGCCTACTCCCACCTATGCTACCTATTCGGCAGCTAAAAGTTATGTGCTTAGTTTTGGTGAGGCGCTGAACTATGAGCTTCGCGATACCGGCGTCAGTTGTACCGTTTTGTCTCCGGGTATAACAAAAACGGAGTTTCTGAAAGTTTCCGGTCAATCGCCCAGCCTGTATCAGCGATTGGCCATGATGGAGAGTAGAGATGTGGCGCATATCGGAGTTAAAGCGATGTTCAAAGGCAAGATGAGTGTGATACCGGGATTATTTAACAAAATCTCTATTTGGAGTATGAAACTTCTCCCGGATCGGTTGAAAGCAGCAATTGCTTTTGCTACAATGGAGGTCGGGCAGAAACAATAATGATGTTAAGATAATCACGGTTACAGGTTAACTACGGCTCATTCTCCCTGAATTCTACAACTCACTAACAGTTTGTCCCGATCACTTGTGGATAGGGATAGTAGGTTTACAAACGATATAGAGGCCTATTAAGAGGGCTTTGAAAACCTTATTTTTATCAACTTGTCATTTCCCGAAAGCAATCACCTTTTTGAGGCTCTGATCGGGAGATTACTTCATTTCATTCGCAATGACAGGTGGTTTTGCAAAGCCCTCAGTCAGTAAAAACGAGTTTTAACAGTAAAAGCTTTATGATGAACTTTTTTGGGAATCCGAAGACAGGATTGGCACTTGGCGGTGGCGCTGCATTGGGGGCCTCGCACGTCGGGGTTTTAAAAGCGTTGGAGGAGCATGAAATTGAAGTTGACTTTATCAGCGGTACCAGCATCGGCGCAATGATCGGTGCCTTTTACGCCTTTGGAATGAAAGTGGATAAGATCGAAGAGATCGCCGTAAACCTGCGATGGTTGGATGTCTCCGGGATATCAATCTCCAGGATGGGTTTATTATCCAATGAGAAACTTGGTAATCTCGTAAAACAGCATCTGGGAAAAGTGAAAATTGAAGATGCCGAAAAATCCCTGGCAATTATTGCTACTGATCTTTCCAGTGGTCAGAAAGTGTTACTTAAAGAGGGAGATCTGGCTACTGCTGTAAAGGCCAGTACCTGTATCCCCGGAATATTTATCCCGGTCGAAACTGATGGTAAAATGCTGGTTGATGGCGGACTTGTTGAAAATGTACCGATAGACACCCTCAAGGAGATGGGAGCTGATGAAATTATAGCTGTTGATATAAATGCCCTGCGGCTGTACAAAAAGCCGGATGACATCATTGAGGTAGTAACAAATGCGTTGGATATAGCTATTGAAAATTTATCCAGTGCGAAAGGGGAAGAAGTAGATCTTCTTATTCGTCCCAAACTTTCCTCCTACAGCAGAACGGTTGATGATCCTCAAAAATTGAGAGAGTTAATCGAGAAGGGATATGAAGCAACAATATCGGAACTAGGTGAAAAGCAAAAATAGACAAAACAACAACTACCGTTTCAGAGATGAACCAGAAGAATAGTAAATTTTGCCTCGAGGATGGCACATAATATTATCAGCAGATTTTAAAATTACTGTCAACTTATTTTTTAAGAAAGAGAGTTAACGTCTAATCTCATGCATCGGCTTCGAACCCACCCCGCCTCTCCCGACGGCTGTCGGGACGGCACCCCTCCCGAGAGGGGGCTGGATTGAGGTTTTGACGGAGGATAAGTCCCCTCCCCGGAGGGGATCTTTCTTCCCCGAAAGTTCCGGGGGGGAGAAAGAGTGGTGGGTTCCCCAGGCAATTTCTTTGATTCAAACCGACACTTTAGGCGTGACACGACTCTAGCATGTATATTCCAAGACATTTTCGTAATTCCGATAGTGAACATCAGGCCGACAGAGATATTGCTGATTACATGAAAAGTAATGAACAGGAAAGATAGAAACAGATTAGCTAAAGATATACTTGTCCAGGAAATTATTTCTAAACTTACCTTCCGGATCGTACTCCGCAAGTAACTCTCTAAAATCAGAAAGTCTTTCATACCTGGATTGCAATATCCCGGGTGATACCGTAAACAGTTTGCCCCAGTGAGGTTTGACGTTGAACCGGGTCAGCCGATCCTCAATCTCAGGCAACACTTTTTTAACAGACGGCCAGTCCGGCTTCCATGTAAAATGGATTGTTACGGACGGCTGCCGGTAACAGGGGCTCATCCAAAGCTCGTCAGCAGCAATAGTTCGTATTTCTGAGATTAACAGGTGAGGAGCGATCTGTTCACGGAGCTTGTAGATTTCTGAAATAGCTTCATAGGCATGTTCGCGCGGAACAAAATACTCCGATTGCAACTCATCGCCACTGCTGGGGGTGAAATCCATCCGGAAATGTGGCAACCGTTCGTGCCACGGTCCGGGAATGCCCAGCTGCCTGGTACAGTTCTCCGCCGATACCCCATCGATGGGGTGCAGGTGATCCCCGGCTGGTGCAGCATCAAATAGTTGATCGGGGAGATCGCCAGAGTTGCTTTCGGCTACCCGTTTTTTGACCCACACTTGGTTAATGGTGTCGCTCTTCCAATCCGTAAACAGGCTCACGCTGTAACCTGTTGACATAATTTCGTTAAAATGATCTTTCAGGTGATTCAGTGAAAGGTCCCTGTAAACGTACTGTTTCATATCGTAGGTTGGCTCGACATCCAGGGTAACTCTGGTTACTATTCCCGGTCCGCCCAAACCGACGATCACACCTGAAAACTCTTCTCCGTCCTGTTCCCTCGTAAGGGTGCGCTTTGTCCCGTTGGCGGTGATAAGCTCAACCCCTGAAACCGCTGTTGCCAGGTTCCCGTTCTTTATCCCGGATCCGTGGGTCGCTGTGGCGCAGGCCCCGGCTACTGAAATATGGGGGAGTGAAGCCAGGTTATGCAGGCCGAAACCGTTTTTGTGTAGATGCCGGGCCAGTTCTCCGTATTTCATCCTGGCTGCTACGGTAACCGTCTGTTTATCCGGGTTGAGTGATGTCACTTCTTTAAAATTTTTCAGGGAAATCAAATCTTCAGGGCTGTCAGCTATGCTATTAAACGAGTGGCGGGAACCGAGTACGCTGATTTTATCACTTTTTTCAACGAGTTCTCGGACTTTGGCGATATTGTCAGGTTCGTGCAGTTTTTTTGCCTGGTAGTGATAGTTGCCCGCCCAGTTACTGCCGATCTCTTCGTCCGGCCGGTAAAGAAATGGTGGTGAAAACAAGCTACCGGTTACCATTACTGAAGATATTTTTAGAAATGTTCGTTTGTCCATAATTCTGATTGCTGGCTTTATTGAGATCTTCCATCACCTACATTATTTAGCATAAATAAAAAAACTTGTCAGGATATTTAACCAGAACAACCATTTAAATCAACAAAACTCCGCAGTTATTGAATGCTGATTCCAATCAAGATATATCCACTCGATTATTCTGGAGCTAATGACTACCGCCAGCCGAGTCCATGCTTTGCTGTTTTCGCCACTTTCGGAGATATGAGTCGAAAGAAATTTAGGTAATTAACGTCAACTCGGGATAAGGAAGAATCTATTGGTTGGCTGCTATCCTCCGCCTTCGAAATTTTTGTTGGCTGAGTGACCGGAGCGGGAGCGTGAAGAAACCATTTCTTCATTCATTATTACAAGAGGGTTGGGTAATGATGGATGGAATTACCAGAAATCAGAATTTCAGCTGTCACATATAGTGTAATATGAAAGATGGGGTCCGGGGAATCGCGGGAAAGAAGAGGTTAAGGGCTATG
>JBEPXS010000150.1:0-7965 GCA_041641755.1 Balneolaceae bacterium | reverse complement strand
GGTTTTAATAGTTCCCGGAAATTTCCCCGTAATACAAACTGGTATAATTCAAAATAAAAAGAGAGGAGTTGGCGGTTACTTTGTAAATACCAAGACTTTAATACTCCCTACCATATAGAGTCTCTGGTCCATCTCAGTGCCGGTTCCATCCTGCAGTATATATTGTATTGAGGGAAATGGCGAAACAATTCTGGCACCGAAGACCCAAAATTTCAGATAATAACGTATTCCGCTTTCCCGACTCAACATGCCTTACGGCTTAATCTTGATATCGATCTTCTCGGTAGGTGCTTCCTCTTCATTCCGGATGGCCAGCTGTTGGATAGTATTGTTTGAAAGCTCAATAAAAGCCTGGGCCGATTTTGATTCTACATCCTGCAGTACGATCGGCTTGCCGGTATCCCCACTTTCTCGAACCGACTGCTCCAGCGGGATTTCTCCCAGAAAGTTGATGCCCATCCGCTCAGCAAGGTCTCGGGCTCCGTGTTCACCAAAAATGTGATATTTTTTCTCCGGCATATCCGGTGGAACGAAGTACGCCATATTCTCAACAATACCCAATACCGGTACGCTTACTTTTTTGAACATAGCAACTCCTTTGCGGGCATCATCCAGTGCTACATTTTGAGGTGTCGATACCACAATAGCACCCGTCAACGGTACGGTCTGTACAATCGTCAACTGCACATCGCCGGTTCCGGGAGGCAGGTCGAGCACCATATAGTCGAGATCGCCCCATACTACTTCCTGCATAAATTGTTTGACAGCACTGGTCACCATCGGTCCGCGCCAGATCATCGCCTGGTCGGGATCTACCAACAAACCCATAGACACAAATTTAACGCCATACTTTTCAAGTGGTATAAGTTTTTTCTGTGTGGTAATGTTGGGCCGCTCATGGGTATTCATCATGGTAGGAATGCTGGGTCCATAAATATCGGTATCGAGCAGCCCTACCTTTGCGCCGGTGCGAGCCAGTGCGCAGGCCAGGTTCACCGCAACCGTAGATTTACCAACACCGCCTTTACCGGAAGCCACCGCTATAATATTATCAACACCGGGCATCAGCTCCTGATCTCCCTGAGATTGCTGGTTTTGTTGCTGCTGTTTTTGGTCGCGATGCCCTTGTCCGGGGAAGGCAGGTTCCCCATCCTCATCTTCATCCCCTTCCAATTTTCTTTTTTTGGAAAGGTTGACCGCGGTCTGGATGTCAAGGACAAGATCTTCATCCACATACTTGCGGAGTGTTTCTTCACACATCTCCTTTAGCCTGGTATCAAGCTCAGGTGTCTTTTCAGGGAGATCAATCGTAAAGGTGATAAACTTGTCCTGCACAATCAGGTCCTGGATCAGGTCAAGCGTAATCAGGTCCTTCTCATATTTCGGATGGAAAACGTGTGTTAATGCCGTACGTACCTGTTGCTTATTGATAGACATAAAATTCTTTTTGCATAATTTTCTTGAAAGCCCATAAAGATAACGATTTTGTTCGAGATGCTAAATGTTCAGTCCCCGGTATTTAATCTTTTTTGTGCTTTCTCGAAACAAGTCAGAAAGCCTCATAAAAATACCGACCCATCCCAAGGGTAAACACCAAGCAGCCGTAGAGGGTATGTTCAACTGTTACCCAGTAAAGCGATTTGGATTTACGATACGTCTCTACAAACATAAATCCCGCAACCAGAGACAGTCCAATAGCCCAACCATTGTCATAGATAATATGCAGAGTCGAAAAGGCCAGGGCACTCGCAATGCCAAGCACCATCTCTGATGGGAACAGAGTCCGATACCGCTGGAAAAAGAACTCCCGATAGGTCAACTCCTGTGGAAGAGCCGAAAGTAACGGATAAAGTAGCATCACCACCATCCAGACAACAGGCTGTTCTCTCGGGAAGTAGAAAAATTCGGAGGGATGTAATATCAGCACCAGACCGCAAACCGTTAAAACGACGGCGATACTCCTCTTAATCAAATGTCGCGCCGATACCTTTTCGCCGGGCGGAGTAAATAGCTGACTAAAATCGAGTTCTTCATCAAACCAAAGTACCAGAACCACAAATAAAGCGACGCCAAGCAATGCTGCAATTTTGGGAATAGCAACCAACTCAAAGTAAAACACCAGTGGTATCCCCATAAACAGGATACATAATTCGAGCGTCAGATAGAGCCGGTTTTGCATGGGTTTTTACTAAAATGAACGTGAATTTAAAATAGAAATAAATGCTATCCCCAGTCATCTCGAATGGAGCCTGCGGAATGGGAGATCTTTGTATCCGGGAACATACCATTTCGACAATGATCTATCGCCCTTGCGGTCGAGATGACTCCTTAACAGGGGTTTAAGAGCATGCATTGCCTTCAAAAATCATATCCAACTCAGGTTTGATATCATCCTGTCAAATCCTTTAAGCTGATATACGCTTATTTAATAACTATAAGAATCTATAAAACACTTAACTTATAAAATAAATTGAGTTACTTTACGCCATTCGGTAAATTCATGCAGCAAAAAACAGAAAGAGGTAGCTTCGTTTGAACAGAGCTAAAATCATGTCGGCCGAGGAATTAAATCGCACTTACCTGCGATTTGCCCATCAATTTCTTGAACCGTATGAAGATCCCTCTCCCCTTGCCATCATCGGTATGCAGACCCGGGGAGTTCATATTGGAAAGCGAATCCGAAATATCATATCCGAAAAGTTCGATTACGAGCCCGACTTCGGAACGCTGGACGTGACCTTTTACCGGGATGATTTCCGTACCAAACTGAAAATGCCCGACGTCAAGGTTACTGAAATAAATTTCGATCTATATGGACGTGATGTCATCTTGGTGGATGATGTGTTGTACACTGGCCGAACGGTGCGTTCGGCGATGGACGCCCTAATGGACTATGGCAGACCGCGCAGCATCCGGTTTTGTTGCATGGTAGATCGCGGCCACCGGGAACTGCCCATATCCGCCGATTATGTTGGAATTAAAATCCCCACCCATGTACAGGAAGAAGTACGAGTTAAGGTGAATGATCTTGATGGAGAAGATGCTATCTACGTGGTTAAAAATCCAAAAGAAGAATAACCAGGATGCCTGAAGAAATCGAGGAGATACAAGAACCGAAAGAATATGATTTCAACCAGAAGCACCTTTTGGGATTGAATCACTATTCCAGGGAAGACATCCTCTATGTCCTGGATCAGGCCAAATATTTTCGAGAGATTCTGGATCGGCCCGTCCCCAAGGTTCCGACCCTGCGCGACAAGACGATTGTAAACCTGTTCTATGAGAGCAGTACGCGCACCCGGCTTTCCTTTGAGCTGGCCCAAAAGAGGATGGGCGCCGATGTTGTCAACTTCTCGGCAAAAGCATCCAGTGTCTCGAAAGGGGAATCACTGAAGGACACGATCCGAAATATCAGCTCCATGAAGATCGACATGGTGGTGGTTAGACACGAGAGCCCGGGCGTACCACATTTCCTGACCCGCTGCGTAGATGCCGCCATCATCAATGCGGGTGATGGAGCCCACGAACATCCCACCCAGGCGCTGCTGGACATGTACTCCATGCGGCAGGTTCATCCCGATCTTGAAGGTAGAAATATTGCTATCATAGGGGATATTGCGCACAGCAGGGTGGTACGATCCAACATCATCGGGCTCACCAAGGTGGGAGCCAACGTCACCGTATGCGGCCCGAAAACACTGATGCCGGTGTTCGTAGAAGACCTGGGGGTGGACGTTTCTTACAACCTCGAAGAAACCCTGGAATGGTGTGACATTGCCATGGCGCTGCGTATACAACTGGAGCGCCAGGAAAATGGTACCGAACTGTTTCCCAGTATCCGGGAGTACCATCAGAAGTTTGGTATCACCATGAACCACCTCGAAAAGTATCCCGATTTCACTGTAATGCATCCCGGCCCGGTAAATCGTGGAGTTGAGATGGAAAGCGAAGTGGCCGACAGCGATCGCTCCATAATCCTAAGCCAGGTGACCAACGGTGTAGCCGTACGAATGGCTATTCTTTATTTGCTGAGTGGTGGAACAAGGGTATAATTTTTCAAATATAGTATTTCCCACTTTAACCCTTGGGATGCGTACTTGCTTGTTTGGCTTTCTTATTATTCCATCTTGCCAGTACAATACCACCAATAACAAAACCTGATCCCACGTATTGTTTCACATCCAACTGCTCGTTCAATAAAATGACTCCAAAAATAAGCCCCAAAACGGGAACCAGGTTCTGGTAAGTTGCCGTGTTCACCGCACCCACCTCCTGGATGGCATAGTTCCAAATGATATAAGCAAACCCGATAGAGAGGAGACCACTATACATTACCGCACCATACGCTCCGGGAGAAACTTCACCCCAGTCGATCACCATCATCCCGGGCAAGCCGATAAAGAACAACAAGACAGCTCCGATTGTAGTCGTTACGGTGGAAAACTGAAGGGCCGTATATCGCTTTAGAAAATTTCGGGACAGAACTGTGTAGGCTCCCCAAACAACAGTAGCTGCCACAATAAGCAGATCACCAATAAATGTATCGGAGTCAAAACTGAGCTCTTCGCTTCCACCAAGCATGATGAATGCCACTCCCCCAAATGCCAGAACAACCCCGATTGATTTAAGCAAATCAAGTTTCTCATCGCTAAACAGGTGCGAAATCAGTGCAACCCAGATAGGAATCGTACCCATTATCACCGCTACATTTGCCGCATATGTATAGTCAATGCCAATAATGAATAGTCCCTGGTATACCAGATTGGCAAGAACTCCCATTCCAATCAGCGGCCACCAATCCTTGCGGGCTACATTGAGCGAGTGGCCGCGCCAGAGCAATGCTCCCCAGATGACGACAGCCGCAAACAGAAACCGGAGGCCATTAAAACTTAAGGGATCAATCTCATCCAGATTTCCCTTGATTACCGAAAAATTAAGTGCCCATATCACTGTAACAGAGAGCAGGGCAATCTCAATAAGCGTTCGTCTTTTCAACGTGTACCTTTTTCAATTCATTTTAAAACCGCCAAGGTACAACATATTTATAGATAACTCACTCATTTTGAGAAGGAAGGTATTGTTAAGAGAATATTAAATCAATAAATAACGTAACAACATCGTTTGGTTTTCGTAACAGGATAACTTACTTTTGGTCACTAACTGACCGACAGTCATTTTTAAATTATTTATATGGGTACTGAAGAACGAAAAGCACGAGAAAAAGAACAGCGACGAGAAACAATTATCGATGCTGCCGAGAAGGTCATCTTTTCCAAGGGACTGGATCAGGCCACCATGGACGAAATTGCTAAAAAAGCGGAATTGAGCAAAGGTACGCTTTACCTCTATTTCAAAAACAAGACTGAACTTTTTATTGCCATCTGTGAGCGTGGTTCCGAACTGCTCAACAGCCGTATCAATAAAATTCTGACAGAGGACCGTACCGGACTTGAGATGATACGTATGCTGGGTGAAACCTATCTCGATTTCGTTCGCCAAAATCCCGATTACTATAATGCATTTATGTATTATGAAAACCTTAGAAACACCGAAGAACTTGAAAACAGTGACGCTGCGCAGGTTTGTGAAGAGAACCGGCAAGAGGCGATGACCTATATGACTCGTGCCCTGCAGATTGGCATGCAGGATGGCACCATTGATGACTCATACGATCCAAAGGAGTTAGCTGTGATTCTGCATGCGTGTACCCGTGGCATCACCATGCTGAACCATATGCGGCAGACCGGGCACCATTTTAAAATGCTTGACAATATGGACATAGATACCAGCTCACTTTTTAAGAATTTTCTAAACCTGGTAGGAAAGGGAATGGCTACTGAGAAGGGACGCGATATTAAAATGACTAATGGTCATTCTTCTGAAACATGACAGATACATAACCGTATATTCGTTTCGTTATCTCGAAAAAATCGTAACTCAAAACTATTTATACGAGGGTATGCCAGACATACCAAAACAAGTGATGGATAACCAACTGATGACTGCAAAACATTATTCAACTATACTGCTTTCACTATTTGTACTCCTGTTATTTACCTCCACTTCTTTTGCACAAGAAGAAAATATTTCTGTTGAGGAGATACAGGAGCAATCCAAACCGATTATCCTGACCCAGGCTATCCAGATAGCAATGGCTAATAATACCGATATCAAACGGGCTTTACTTAACCTTAAAGACGCGGACGAACAGGTACGCATCGCCTGGAGTGAGGTTATGCCGGAAATTTCCGGATCGGCTACTTATACGCGAAATCTTGAAATTCCCGTAAATTTTGTACCAGCACAGTTTTTTGATCCTTCTGCACCAGCTGACGAACTGGTACCTCTACAGTTTGGAACAGATAATAACTGGAATGGGGGTTTTTCGGTAAATCAGACGATATTCAGAGGGGAAGCTATTATAGGAATTAGTAGCTCTGAACTCTATAAAGCAGCACAGGCAGAAAACCTGCGAGCTACAACTCAACAAATTGTAACACAAGCGCGGATTGCCTACTACAATGTACTGGTTTCAGAAGAGCAGCTACGCCTTCAACAAGAAACTGTTGAGCGGCTTAGGGAAAACCTGAAAGAAAACAGGGCACGACAAAAAGCCGGTCTCATTGATGAATATGCAGTATTACAGGTAGAGGTACAGCTTAAGAATCAGGAGCCTCAGCTAACCCAAGCCCGATACGCAGTTCAACAAGCATACAGGGAATTAAATCTGGTATTAGGATTACCAGTAGAATTAGGATTAAGTGTAGAAGGTGATCTTAGCTCATTCAGGATTCTTGGAGAACAAGTCTCTGATTCAACCAACAAGAACCTTAAGCAGGTTGACCAAATGACACCGTATTCCTATGAAGAAAATAAAAATCTGATAAATTTGGCGACTGATAAAAGAGGCGATATTCGGATTCTCGATAAGCAGGAAGACCTCAAGCAAAGAGAGATAAAAGCAATAAAAAGCCGCTTTTTGCCCACGCTTTCGGCTAATTACAATTTAAACTGGTCAGCGGCCCAAGCTGGTTCTCCGCGATTTTTTGGTACGGATGAAACCCGGGCTCGCTCCCAAACTGTTGCACTTACACTAAGCCTGCCCATTTTTCAAGGTTTTGAACGCAGCGCAAACTTACAGATCGCCCAAATTGAACAACGTGACCTGGAACTGCAGCGCAGACAGGCTGTGCGGGAAGCCAAAAATGAGATACAGTCCGCACGTGAATCTTTAAATCAGTCCATAGAAACAGCGCCCGCCCGCGAAGAGGCCCTAAAACAGGCACGGGAAGGATACCAACGCGCACAAGCACGTCTGGAGAGTGGCCTTGGCTCGCAGCTGGATGTTATTGAAGCCGAATTTCAGCTCCGCCAGGCAGAAGTTAACTATGCACAGATGGTCTACAACTATCTTTCCGCCAAAGCCCGGTACGACCAGGCAATCGGTATGGTACCATATGTGGATGAGTCAAAACCGAAAATAGATTAAATCAAAGCGAAAATTCAGAAAGTAATCATGAAAAAAATAACAACTACATTATTAACAACACTCTTAATTTCCGGGTTGTTGGCCGGGTGTTCCGAAGAGGAACAGCCTCAGGAACAGGAAGAGTTGGTTAAGTCAGTAAATGTAGAAACAAAAATCGTAGAGCCGGAACTCTTTCAGCGGTACCTGCGGCTGGTGGGTACAGTAGAATCTGCCAATGATGTCCGCATTTCTGCGGAAGTGGGAGGCCGTATTGAACAATACTTTGTTGAAAAAGGAAACAGGGTAAAAAAGGGTGAACCAATTCTCAAGATTGACGACGACAAACTGCTCCAGGAAAAAGCCCGCCTGCAGGCACAGACCGAGCAGTCAAGGGAACAGTATGAGCGTCTAAAGCGGGTTTTTGAGGAAGACAGTGTGGGATCAGAGATCGATATCATTAACGCACGCACCTCCTACCAGCAAAGTAAGTCGGCACT
>JBEPXS010000149.1:0-7988 GCA_041641755.1 Balneolaceae bacterium | reverse complement strand
GCAGTTTTACTTCTAACCAGCGGCCGGGTGTACGAGCGTTGATGCTTTCGTCGTACATCGCCGAAGTTTCAATGGTTGGCAGATAATACCTGCCCAGATAGCTTGCGTTGACCAAAAACCGGAATGTTTTGGATTTATTGGCTCCCAGATCAAAATAGGTATAGACACGATCATCACGGATATCCTGGTAGTCGGCGGCGGCAGTCGGTTCCTTAAACTTGATATCATCCATCCGGGAATTGGTTATCTCCCATCCCGAGGGAAATATCTGCGTCAGTGCCAGCTCCTGATACCTTCCCCTGATCCCGGGATTTTTGAGCGTGACCTCCACAATAATATCGGTCCCCTGCTCAAGATTTGTCGGATCAACCTCATCCCCGTCCCGGGTATAATAGCTCACCTCCTGGATTAAGCCGTTGGAGGCCGATGTCTGATCGCCAATAAGCGGTGTACCCTCCTGAATCAGTCGGGCAAATACGATACCCTCACTGTTGTTGGTTACATTGACTGATTGCTGTTCCTCTCCTTCAATAGTAAAGGATACCTGAGACACCGGTGCCGTGCTTGAAATGGAACCGTTTCCCACTCCGCTGATATCATACTGAACTTCAACCTGCTCGGCTCCTTGAGCTATCTTCAGGAAACGCGCAATGCCGATGAGGCTATAGGCGGTAGTCTGAGTGCTCATCCAGCGCCGGGAGTTCATCTGCTCTGCAATGTCTTTCATCAAGGCAGCCGCCTGTTCTCTGCGATTCATGATACTCAGTGTTTCCAGAATCATCGCTTTATCGCGAGTACCGGAACCGTATGTATAGCTCAACTCCCGGTACTCCGTCACATTGGTTGTTACCCCTTGAACAAGTTCACGTGCCGCCTCCGGTTGACCGGCCAGTACGTAGGCCGCTGCCAATCTCCATAGTGTCTGAACGGAAAGTTCTTCCCGTTCGCGCAGACGATTCATGGCACCCAGCTCAGCCGAATTTGACAGAGCCAGCGTATAGAGCCGATAGGCCTGGACTAAATCGTCATGCCGGCTGCGTTCCTTGACAAAACGCCAGCTTCGGGCCCGCTTACTTTGAAAATGCCCTGCGTTCTGCAAAAAATCCGATGGGACGTAGTATCCTCTTTCTTTCGCCTCCAGCAGAAAGTGATAAGCATAGGTCGTACCCCATTCGCTTGCTACCCTATGGTCCGGCCAGTAGCCAAAACCGCCTGAAGGTACCTGGAAAGTCTGCAGGCGTTTAATCGCCGCTTTTATGTTTTTCTCTATGCGCTGCTTCCGCTCGTCACTCAAATCCATAATCACATCCAGATAAAGCTGCGGAAATACTGAGGAAGTTATCTGCTCGATACAACCATGCGGGTAGCGAATCAGGTATTTCAATCGACGGCCCAGGTCAATGGGTGGTATCCTGGAAACTTCAAAGATACCGCTGTTGGTGCCGACTAATCCGGCAGGATCATAATCCATAGACCAGTTTTCCCCGGGATCCAGCACTTTTTCATACACGTTTGTCACCGGAGGATTGGGATTACGTACCTCAATGTCAATTTCGTGGTGTGCGGTTTCACTTCCGCTGCTGGCCATCATCTCAACGCGGCCGGCACCGACCCGGGATTTGACCTCCAGCTCAAAACGCACAATCTTATCACCTGCTTCTTCAAAACTAACCGTTTTTTCAGAAGGTCCCGTTACCTTGAATATGTTGTTTGCTTCAATACGCACCCGTACATTATCGATATTATCTTTCATAGCAAATACACTTACGGGAAGCGTAACCTTTTCTCCGGGACCAAGTACACGCGGCAGTGTTCCCAGTACCATTACAGGCTTACGTACAGGCGTGGTTTCTTCGGCATGGCCGTAAGCTCCGTCATACCCGGCAATCACCATCGTCCGTACAGAACCTACATAGTTGGGCATATTGATGGTATGTCCATTGGTGTTACCGGCTTCAAGGTGAAAGGGTCCGAGATACCTTACCATCGGCTTAAAGCGATTGATATTTTTCTCCTGCTCCAGATCTTCTACTCCCTGGTCACCGCCGATAGATAAAATTCGATTCATACTCCCGGCATAAGCTCCGGCCACATCATCATACAGGTCCCAGGTTTTTACGCCCAAAGCTTCTCGGGCATAAAAGTGCCCATGAGGTTTGGGGGTTTTAAAATTGGTCAGGTCCAGCAACCCGTCATCCACCATAGCGATGGTGTAAGTCATGGGTTTATCGTTCTGCTCTGAAATGCGAATATCTGTTTTTGTCTCGGGTCTGAGCTCCTGCTGCATATCTATGACCGGCTGTAATTGAGTAGCAGGATCGTCAACTTCTATGGGGATTACACCATACATACGTATCGGGCGGTCATTCTGCTGCTGGCCATGAGGCTGTACCATCATGACATGTGCATAGACATTCGGACTCATATCTTTATTAGCCAGGAATCTTACAGTCGTTTCGGCGGGACTGGTATCCACCCAATAAGTTTCCAGACGCCTGGAACCGGTTTCGAGGCTAACCAAAGCCCTGCCTCCACTGCTGCTGGGAAAATTGATCGTCACCTCTTCTCCTACTTCATAACTGTCTTTATCGGAGTTGAATGAAAGTCTCGTGGGGCTTCCTGCCTGCTGATTATTTCTCCCATAACCCCAACCCAGGTAGAATGTTTTACCTGCAGAATATCCTCCCTGCTTGTCTTTAATCTTAATTAGAAAGCGTCCCCAATCGTACTCATCAAGGGAAAAGTTGAACTCTCCTTTACCATTGCTGTCGGTGGAAATTGTTTTATTAAATACCGGCTTAATATTCTTTCTGGATATATACTGGCTGAGCTTCTTGCCTGACTTCTCCCACCACCAGCTCCATCCTACTTTATAAATATCGACCTCAACTTCCTCCAGCTCTACCGGGTTACCGTCTATATCCAGTGTTACGACATCAACAGTATGGGTTGAGTCTCTGGCCAATACATCCCAGCTGTACTTGCTTTCAGGGAGTCGCAGTCCGGCAAAATTTGGATAAGGATAGTAAGCCATGCTTGAACGATTTACACTAAAATTGCCGGACTCTTCAAACACACGTGTGAGCAGACTGGCCCGGAGCTTTCCCGGCATGTTGGTTCTTTTGCTCAAGGCATAGGAAAAGGAAACACTGCCCTGCTCATTGACTGTACCTTTAAAAATTTCTTCGGTGGCAGCATCAAGCTCATTACTGGGATCATTAAAGGTATAATTCGGATATTCTTCGAATCCGACGGACTCTTCAATCAAGGTCATGGACATATCGGTATCCAGGTTCCCCGCCGTTGCACCGTGCAACCACTGCGAGGATATGGTTCCATCAAGCGTTCGGTCGGCAGCGGTCAGTCGCTCATCTTCAAAATCTACATTCACCTTCAGGCGGTTAGGCTTTACCGTTTCGATTTTAACCTGTTTGCTAAACGTATTGCCTCCTAAACGAACCGTAATCCTCCAGTTTCCTGTCGGTGAGTCAGGGTCTGTTTTCGTTCGAAAACTGTAAAACCCATCCAGAGGCTGGCTAAGAACCCGGCGATCAAAAAGCTGACCGGAAGGATTCCGAAACTCGAAACTAACGGGATGATTCTCGGGCAGTACATCTTGCTTGTCTTCTATCATTAAGGTTACAAACAGGGAGTCACCCGGACGCCAAACTCCGCGCTCGGTATATAAAAAGCCTTTGATACCGTCTTTGACTGTTGCCCCGGAAACATTAAAATCACTCAGCGACAGGGAGCCGCCATCATCCAGCCGGAGATACCCCCGCTGCTGATCTTTTTTGGCTAAGATAAAATAGGGCTTGCGGTCTGTATCCACAGTTGCCATCCCCTGCCCGTCGGAAGTGACTTCTACCAATTTTTGTTTTTGATAGTCAAAAAATTCAAGGGTCACGCCGGACATTGGTTCTGCCGACTTCAAATCGGTTGTCATGGCCAGAAGCGATCCCACTTCGCCCCGTTTTGCAATCAGTCCGATATTGGAAGCCAAGACATTCTTCTCTACATGACGACTGCCCATGTAGTACGAATTATCACAGGGATTATCCCGCTCACTCCAGCTAAAATCTGACGGATAATAAAAGTTATCAAATCGCTGCCAATAACGTTCTTCTTCCCGGGAGTCCAAGGTCCATTTTTTTACCGAGCCGTCGCTGTCAAATGTGACATTGTCGTTATCTCCGCAGGGGTACAAGGCCTGGTGCTCCCGAAATCCGATTTCCACCCGGTATACGGCTCCGGGTTCCGGTTCAATCAGCTTGGATACATCCAGGGCATAACTGTTCCAGGTTCCCATATCAACAGTACCGAGGGTGGACAGTGGGACGACTTCCTGGAAGACGGGACGACCTACCTGGTTCAGGCTTCTGTTCCCACTCGACAGTCGATTGGATTGCAAGAACTGAAGTACGTTATTTTCGAAAATTCGGGTAATTTGAACATCTACAGCGCCGAGACTGGCGGCTTCAAAGGGTAGCAAAAGCTCTTTTGACTTTGGAATTATAACTCCACTGCCTACCCACCGCACCTGTGGTTTGACCTGGAAGAGCTGAATCGTTTCAGAAATATCTTCACCAAGCCGCTTACCTTCACGATTTTGTATTCCTGATGCTATAACAAGAGTTTGCTCTCCCTTGACCTCTTGTCGGGGATAGACTTCAATCTGGTTTTCCTTTACAATAAAATTAAGTTCGTCATCGCTGCCTATAGTGATCAATCCATCCAGGTTCTGTGTCTCATCCAGCCGGTCGGAAAAGGTAAGTTCTATTCGTGGATTTGTTTCTCTTATAACCCGGTATTGAACCAGCTCAAACTGATTAATTGGAGGAATTGAAACTAATTTTTCTCCTGTAGCAGATACATTCAAAGGTTCCCCATCCCATGAGACAAAAACCTCGCTTTCTTCCTGTTTTCGATGAACATCCTGCACAATAAATTGGTACATCCGCTGACTACTGCCCTGTCTCCATTCAATGGGCAATACGTTACTACCCTGTCTTGCCTCGACGACTTTTTTTATTTGCTCCAGCTCAACTATATCTGCAGTATGCACTTCACCCAAGATACGCTGGCGGCTCCGGTCTTTATCTTCTGACGGAGCTATACCATTAATTTTGACTTCCAGATATTGGGCAATAGTTTCGAAATCAAATACAAATTGATCAAGGTTTTTTGGAGTTTCCTTGAGTTTTGAAAGTGCAAAAGTGGCCCGGTATTGAGTCCCGCTCTGAAAAGCTGTTGCCGGACGGAAGGCTACTGTTTGTTCATCCAGCCAAATCTCGGACCCATCCACAGATGGCGAAAAATCAAAGAGCTTCTCCCTGGCTTTGGCTTCTTGCTGAAGATCTGAGGTAAGCCTGACTATCACTTCACCTTTGCTGCTTATGGTTGATGAAGTATATCCTGAAATATATTCGGAAAAAGCAGCTTCGTGCACGCGGGTAGCCGGTTCTTTTTGCCCACATGAGTCTATCAATGTTGAAAAAATTACAATAACAAGGAGGAAAAATAGCCGTCTCATAAGACTGTAGATTTTAAATATTAACTTGATGGGTATTAATACGTACTTTATCCATCCCGAAAAGTTCTTGCTCTAACTATAAGAATTTTTAATGAAGGAAGATAGAAATGGATGAAATGCATAAAGAGCGCCTGTTAACTTGTATTTCAAAGCTGCATTAAACATCTGACTTACTGCCACGACGGATTAACCTGAAAATGGTTAATTAATATTTCTGCCAACTCTTGTATAACAGTCTTTTTTGTATTAGCTTTGAAATAAAAAGTACTTTGTATGAAAGATGAACAGGATTATATTCAAGACATAGCTGAGATACGCTCCATGATGGAGCGTTCTTCCAAATTTTTGTCACTCTCCGGTTGGGCAGGTGTCATGGCAGGTATTTATGCCCTGACTGGTGCCTTTATCGTATATAATTTTTATTCCTTTAATCCGGATAAAATATTTTACAGTACCACTTCAGGAAGTTTAACCTCCCCCCTCCCAAAAGTCATTTTTTTAGCCCTTTTAATATTGCTACTGGCTATAGGTACCGCAATTTTTCTTTCCTGGAAAAAAGCTAACAAAAAGGGTGAAAAAGTATGGAATGCCACATCAAGACGGCTTCTAGTCAATATGGCCATTCCGTTATCGGCAGGTGGTGTTTTAATATTGGTTTTATTGTTGAAAGGGCTAGTGGGATTAATCGCACCATTAACGCTGCTGTTTTATGGCCTTGCCATATTTAATGCCAGCAAGTTCACCTTTGATGAAATGAAGTTTTTGGGCCTGATCCAGATGGGATTAGGCTTGATAAGCACCTGGTTCATAGAATATAGCTTACTACTTTGGGCTATTGGTTTTGGATTTGTCCATATCGTCTATGGTATTTACATGCATTTCAGATACGAGCGGTAAAAACATCTATCAATGAAAGTATCTATCGATGATCTACATAAGGCGTTCGAGAGCCGCGTAAGACTTGGGATTATGTCGGCTTTAGCTGTAAATGATGCGCTCGATTTCACTTCACTAAAGGAATATCTCGATGTGACTGACGGCAACCTGGCAACCCATCTAAAAAAGCTGGAGAAAGAGGAGTTTATTAGCGTGGAAAAATCCTTTATCGACCGAAAGCCCAATACCAAATACTATATGACAAAAGGGGGCAAAAAAGCCTTCGAGGAACATCTTGAAGTATTGGAACAGATAATTAAATCCCAGAAATAAATACATTGGAAGGATCCCTTACAGCAGGACATTTTTTTAGCAAGTAACTTTGTAATTCAAAGTACTTTTCAATAATCAAAAATAAAGGTAATACTCATGAACCGAGATAAAAAATTAACCCAATCCATAGCCGGCATTACACTTGTAACAGGACTGATACTGCTTATACCCTTGGCGTTGCAACTAACAATAGGAACGGGAGTGGATGGGCAGGGTTTTAATTGGAAACCAGGCGATTTCGTTGTCATGGGTGCCCTCCTGTTCGCCACCGGTCTTGGCATTAACTTTGTAACGAGAAGAGTTACCAGTCCCGTCTATCGGGTTATCGCAGTCGTTACTATCGTGTTGGCGTTTCTCCTTATTTGGGCGGACCTTGCCGTTGGCATTTTTAACATCCCCGGCATCTCCGAAAGCTAGGAACAATCGGCGTATTTGTTTGAATACATTCTTCGTCGCTCTGTTTATCGTAGCGGGCCAGTTATTTCGTTACACAGCACAGGGACTGTGGATTGACCCGCGCTTCGGGATCAAAATATTAAGTGAATTTGCCTTGCAGCTATCCGGCCTATAGTAAATAAAAACACAAGTAAAACGGGAATATCATGTCATTTTTAAATTTAAAACGCTCACTGGGAACCCGATTATTTATCATCGCATTTCTTACGCTCGTTCTTCTTATTCCCTCTTTTTTAATACGGGATTTGATTTCGGAACGCGAACATCGAAGAGATTCCGTAGCCGATGAAATCAGTCAGAAATGGGGAAATGAACAGTCCCTTGTAGGTCCCCTGATAAGTATTCCGTACAAACATTATTACAAAAGCGGTGATAATGTTGAACAGGCCACACGATACGCTCATTTTTTGCCAGAGAATTTGAATATTAACGGATCAATAACCCCTGAAGTCCGCTATCGCGGCATTTATAAAGTCATTGTTTATAACAGTAAATTGTCGGTATCCGGAAATTTTCCCTCTCTTAATCTGAATGATTTAAACGTATCCCCGGAAGATTTTTTACTTGAAGACGCTTTCGTTTCAATTGGAATTTCTGATATGACCGGTATCAGGGAGTTTATTAAGATCAATTGGAACGGCAAAGAATACGTTGCCAACCCCGGCATAGCATCTACTGATGTTTTGTCCTCGGGAATATCTATTTCACCCGAATTCGAATCCAGGGAACAACATCACTTCGATTTCAAACTGAATCTAAACGGGAGTTCCGGTTTACTCTTCTCTCCGGT
>JBEPXS010000148.1:0-7990 GCA_041641755.1 Balneolaceae bacterium | reverse complement strand
GCGTAATGATTTCCCAAAGCGGATCAAGAACATAGATTTGGTCAACAAGATTATTGAACATGAAGTAGTTTTTGTAGATGGATCGGACCTTACAAAGGTTGAGGATCTTATTGAATGGGCACTACCGCATATTGAAGCTAAAATAGAAGAAGGAATAGCTATTTATGAATATGTGAATGAAGAAATAGATGTTGAGGAAGTTGGTATACTGCCCAATTATATTGATGAGGGATACTTTTTTGTACCTGACAATGAAGAAGAAAAGTTGTTGCTGTTCCAGTACGAAGTTTCAATTTTTCAAAGTGCACAGGATCAATATCGTGCTCTGAAAACCGGGTTTCTGAAAGCATTACACCAGGGACGTGCCCTGATGTCGCCTAATTCAATCAAGCTTGACCTGATTAAAGAGCATAAGAAGCTCCCGAATCCGGCTACCTACAGTTTTAAAACGGATCTGGATTTTCCATTCAACGAAACAATATTTCCGGTAGTAAAAAGGAAGTTAATGCGCCAACTGGCTGAGGCTTCATAATTTGTCATAAGTATTACGTAATGTGTGTCATAGGAGTAACCGACTGCGCCTCATGTGTTACGGATTACGTCCTTTCTATTACTGCCAGCGTACAGCGCGAAGTGCAGACGAGTTTCCCATCTTGGTTTGTAATTTCTATCTCCCAAACCTGAATGTTGTGACCGGTATGAACGGGAGTTGCCGTACCGGTAACTTTGCCCCCTAACTCAACACTCCGAAGATGATTCGCGTTAATTTCAACTCCAACTGCAGTCTTTGCGTCATCCGTAACATTCAGCCAGGCTCCTACCGAGGCCAGGGTCTCTGCCAGGGCTACTGAGGCTCCGCCATGCAAAATTCCAAACGGCTGGGTAGTGTTTTGGTTCACCGGCATGCTACCCTTAATTTCATCTGGTTTAAATGATTCAAATTCAATACCCAGGGCATCTCCCATATTTGGTTGAGAGAGATTAAGAAACTGATCTACCTTTTTTTTAATATTTTCATCTATAAACATAATCTTTGGAAAATCGTGTTTGGAGTTAAATAAATCTGGCGCCGGAACGTAAAATGCGAATAATAATTTTGTTATATACTAGTATGAATATGCGGATTCAGATTGAGCTTTTAAAAGTTAAACTTTCTTTTAACTTATGATCAATGGGATGAAAGTGAAATAAAACTTACGTCTATGGGATATGATCCGACCACTATTTTGCACCTCATTGAACAGGGGCTAAAACGAAATGATACGGACGTTTTGATCTCAACGAAACGTCAGGGAGAATGGATAAATACGAGTCCCGAGGAGTTTAGAGAAAAGGTCAGGCACTTGGCTTACGGGTTATATGAATTGGGTATTCGAAGTGGTGACCGGGTCAGTATTCATTCTGAGAATAGTGCGGAATGGCTTATTTGCGACCAGGCTATTCTTTCGCTGGGGGCTGTAACTGTACCTATTTATACTACTCAGGCCGGGGAGCAGATCGAATACATCCTCAAAAACTCAGACACCAAAGCCCATATCGTATCCGATGATGAGCTGTTTGCGGAAACCAAACCCTTGATAAAAAGTATTACCAATGTGGAAGTTGTGATCTCCATTTTGGGATCCAAACATCAGAAGTTGAGATCATTTGATTCCATTTTGGAAATGGGAAAGAAAAAAGCTGAGGAAGATCCGGATCTGCTTGATGAGCTACGGTCCAATGTTAATCCGGATGATCTGGCTACGCTAATTTATACTTCCGGCACTACTGGACGACCTAAGGGGGTTATGCTGTCCCACAATAATATAGCCTCGAATGTACTGGCTTCTATTGAGCATATACCATTTGAGAAAAATCCTGAGATAGGACAGCGAATGTTGTCTTATTTACCCCTTTCGCATGTTTTTGAGCGTCTGATAACGTACATGTACCTGTATATGGGATATCCGGTCCATTACATTGAGGATATTAATGAGATCAGAAGCGATTTTGAATATGTGAAGCCTTACTTTTTTGCCACTATCCCACGATTGTTAGAGAAAATACAGACCGGTATCAAAGTCAAGGGACAGGAGCTAAGCGGCCTTAAAAAGCAGATCTACTACTGGGCATTGAAACGGGCAGAAAAATATGACCCAGAGCATCCGCCTCGCGGAATCAACAAGCTGTTGCATGACCTGGCCGATAAACTGGTGTACTCGAACATCCGGGAACTGTTTGGCGGCCGGCTTATGGGGATGATAACCGGGGGAGCAGCTTTGTCATCAAACATATTTCGATTTCTCAACGGAATAGGAGTCTATTGTGGGCACGGATATGGACTTACCGAATCTTCACCTGTGATTTCTACCACTGATCCAGATCATATGCGTGTTGGGTCCGCCGGGCGTCCCCTGAGTAACGTAAAAGTAAAGATTGCTGATGATGGTGAAATCCTGGCCAAAGGTCCCAATATTATGCTGGGCTATTTCCAGAATGAAGAAAAGACAAAAGAGGCGTTCACCGAAGACGGGTGGCTGAAGACCGGAGACATCGGCAAATTTGAGGATGGTTATCTTTTTATTACAGATCGAAAGAAATCATTATTCAAGCTCTCGACGGGTAAGTATGTTGCTCCTCAGCCTTTGGAAACCAAACTGGGAAACAGCGGATTTATCGATCAGGCTGTAGTTGTGGGATATAAACGAAAGTTTTGCTCCGCGTTGATTGTACCTAATTTTGAGAATGTTAAAAAAAGATTGAAAAGCAGGGGAGAGGAAATCCCCAATGATTTTAGTTCTTCAGGAAAAGTGAGAGAGATTATCCAGCAGGAGGTTGACAAGGTAAACAGAGATTTTTCAGACTGGGAAAAGGTTAAAAAGTTTGTCCTTTTAGATGAACCGCTTACCGTTGATGACGGGGAGCTCACACCTACACATAAAGTGAAACGTTCAGTAGTTAACGAACGATACGCAGAGCAGATCGATTCCATGTATAGTGATTCAGAAGAATAACCAAAGGCGGGTCAGCTGGAAATTAATATCGAGAAATTGGTAACTAATTGAGAGTTAAATATTATGGCAGATAAGCGTTTTTCTATTCAAAAAGTGGCGGTGCTGGGATCTGGTACTATGGGCAGCCAGATAGCAGCTCACTGCATAAATGCAGGTCTTGAAGTACTGCTTTTGGACTTAAAAAATGATGAGGAAGATCCCAATGCTACCGTCAAAGAGAATATCGAGAAGCTGGGTGACATGAGTTCGGCACCCCTGGCATTACCTGAATATGCCGAATATATTGAATCGGGTAATTTTGAGGATGATTTTGACAAGCTGAGGGAAGTAGACTGGATTTGTGAAGCCATCGTGGAAAAGATGGATATCAAAAAGGATATGATGGCCCGCCTGGATGAGGTTCGATCCGGGTCAACTATTGTTAGTTCCAACACCTCCGGGTTGCCCATCGGTGTAATAAGTGAAGAGTGTTCTTCAGAGTTTCAAGAGCATTTCCTGGGAACGCATTTCTTCAATCCCCCCCGGTATATGAAGCTGTTGGAGGTTATACCAACAGAAAATACCTCTGACGATGTAGTCAGCTTTATGAATCATTTTTGCGAGAAGACCCTGGGCAAGGGTGTGGTGAAGTGTAAAGACACGCCTAACTTTATTGCCAACCGGATCGGTATTTTTTCGATGGCCAGCATCATGCCGTGGTTTTTTGACGGCACCTTCCGCGCTGAGGAGATCGATTTTCTAACCGGTACATTAACTGGTTATTCCAAAGCAGCTACATTTCGAACGGCAGATATGTCAGGCCTCGATATCATCTATCATGTTGCTGATAATCTTTATCCTAGGATACCTGATGATGAGCGGCGCGAGGTATTTAAATTGCCTGAATCCTTTCAAAAGATGGTAGAGGAAGGGAAACATGGTAACAAGACCGGAGAAGGTTTCTACAAAAAAGTACGAACCGATGAGGGCAGAGAATACAAGGTGATCGATCCGGAAAACCATGAATATGAATCACAGATTTCTCCGGAGTTTAAGAGTACTACTGAAACAAAAAAGGAATATAGTTCGTCTGGCGAGCGACTAAAGTATTTGGTCAACAGGGAAGACAAAGTCGGTAAGTTTCTGTGGGAAATTCATTGTGACCTGTTGCTATACGCCGCCAACCGAATACCGGAAATCACGGACTCCCTTGAGTCAATAGATAACGCCATGAAGTGGGGTTTTAACTGGGAGCTGGGTCCGTTTGAGCGATGGGATGCGATCGGTGTTCAGGAATCGGTGCAGCGCATGCAGGAAGAAGGTCGGGAGATGCCCGATTCTGTACTTGAGATGCTGGACAGTGGACGGGATCAGTTTTATGATAAAGAGAACGCCACGGTTTATAATTTGGCCAGTGGAGAAGTTGAATCTCTGAGCCTACCGGCAAAAGATGCCCTGCAGGTTGCCCATCTCAAGTCTGATGGCAGTGAGGTGCTGGGTAATGAACATGCCGGTTTATATGATATGGGGGATGGTGTTGCGCTATTTGAATTTCGCACCCGTCGTCACACGCTTGGTTTTGAACTCATAGAAACGTTGGATGAATCGTGTGAGAAGGTTAAGCAGGAGTTTGATGCCCTGGTAATCGGCCACGACGGTGATAATTTTACCTACGGGGCTAATCTCAAGGAAGCGATGCAGGACTGGCAGCAGGGTAATAAGGAGAACGTACGCAAAGGAGCCAAACGCTTCCAGGAAACGGTTGTCGGCCTGCATTACCAGCCGTTCCCTGTGGTCGTAGCTCCGTTTGGACGGACGCTGGGTGGGGGTACTGAATTTGTATTACATGCCGACAGCGTAGTCGCCCATCACGAGTTATATGCCGGTCTGGTAGAGGTTGGAGTTGGATTGATACCGGCTGGGGGAGGTACCAAGGAGATGCTTCGTCGTGCGATGTTGCGGGTGACCGATGAAGATCGTTCTGATCCACTGCCTTATATCAAGGAGGTGTTCAAGACGGTGGGTATGGCGAAAGTCTCACCGAGTGCCCCCAAGGCAAAGGAATACGGATATTTGAAGGAGTCAGATGTTATTGTCATGAATCGGGATTTGTTGTTGGCCAATGCCAAAGAGGAGGCCCGGACTCTTGTCGACCAGGGATATCAACCACCATTTCGCCCGAATATAAAGGTATTGGGACGTGAAGGACTGAGTGGACTCAAACTGATGTTATACATTATGCATGAATCCGGCTTTATCACTGATTACGATAAAGTGGTAGCAGAGAAACTGGCCTGGGTAATGAGTGGTGGCGACCTGAGTGAACCACAGGAAGTCCCTGAAGAATATATCCTTAAGCTGGAACGCGAAGTGTTCATGGATCTCCTGGAAGATAAACGTACCCAGGCCCGGATTGAGCATATGCTTAAAAAGGGTAAACCGTTGAGGAATTAATGTATTGCAGATACTTTCTACTTTTTACTAACTACTAAGTACTACTGCCATGTCTGAACCTGTCATTGTTGCTGCCGCGCGAACGCCAACAGGAAAAGCCAATAAAGGATCCCTGCGTTTTACATATCCTGACACGTTGGGAGGAGAAGTTATTAAATCGCTGTTGCAGCGTGCTCCTTCTCTGAAGCCCGAAATGGTGGATGACGTAATTATGGGTTGTGCCTTCCCGGAAGCCTCTCAGGGGATGAATGTAGCCCGTCAATGCGCCTTATTGGGTGGTTTACCTCCATCAGTTCCGGCAGCTACCGTTAATCGGTTCTGTTCTTCTGGTCTCCAGACTATAGCGCAAGCTGCCGAACGTATAATGGCAGGTAATGCTGATGCGATTATCGCAGGTGGTGTGGAGACCATGTCGATGGTACCGATGGGCGGAAATACACTGCGTCCCAATCCTGAGTTGGTGGACAATTATCCCGAGGTATATATCAGCATGGGACTTACAGCCGAAAATGTGGCTGAAAAGTACGAGGTCTCTCGTGAAGACCAGGATGCCTTTGCATATCAAAGTCATAAACGCGCTATTAAAGCGTGGGATGAAGATCGTTTTGAGGAACAGATTGTACCTGTCGAAGTTTCCGAGAAGCTGGTAACCTCCGACGGGGAGATGGAAGAAAACAGTTTTATTTTTGAGGTAGATGAGGGACCACGCAGAGACACTTCCAAAGAAGTTCTGGCGAAACTAAATCCTGTATTTAAACAGGCAGGGACTGTGACGGCGGGTAACTCCTCACAGATGAATGATGCGGCTGCAGGTGTTGTGGTGATGAGTCAGGAGAAGGCAGATGAGCTGGAATTGAAACCGATGGCACGTTTTGTCGGCTTTGCGGTAGCAGGTGTGCCGCCGGAGATCATGGGTATTGGTCCCCTGGAGGCCATTCCTAAAGTATTAAAGCAAACGGGATTAAATAAGAATGATATTGATCTGATTGAGTTGAATGAAGCTTTTGCATCGCAATCACTGGCGGTAATCAGGGGACTCGATCTGGATCCTGGAATCGTAAACGTGAATGGCGGTGCTATCGCCATGGGGCACCCACTCGGATGTACCGGTGCCAAGCTGAGTACGCAGATACTCTATGAGATGAAGCGGCGTGGATCACGCTATGGGATGGTCACCATGTGCGTGGGGGGCGGAATGGGCGCTGCTGGAATATTTGAGAATCTAACCTGAATCAGAAATTCTGAGTCTTCATATTTGGAATATTTTTTGTGCGTACGGTTGAAACAACTGCCCGAGACGAAAGATTTAGTTAATTGATTAGATTATGTTCACACCAGATACCCTGAAAGACCAAACCATTTTAATAACCGGCGGCGGAAGTGGTCTGGGTTTAAGTATGGCTCAAAAATTTGCTGCTCTTGGATCAAACATTGCGATTTGTGGTCGAACAGAGAAAAAGTTGCAAGACGCTGTAGAAGAGATAGAACTACAAGGGGAGGGAGATGTCAAGTACTATGTGGCCGATGTTCGCGATTATGACCGAATACGAGAGATGATCCATTCGATAGTAGAAGACTTTGGAGATATGACAGGATTGGTCAATAACGCCGCAGGCAATTTTTTGGCAGCCTCGGAAGACCTGACCCCCGGCGGATTTAAGGCCGTTGTCGATATAGTGCTACATGGTGCCTTCAACTGCACCCACGTTTTTGGTAATTATCTTATCGATGAAGATAAAAAGGGTAATGTGTTGAATATGGTTACTACCTATGCCGAATCAGCGGGTTCTGGATTTGTGCTGCCTTCCGCTTGTGGCAAGGCGGGTGTGCTGGCGATGACCCGCTCACTAGCCTACGAATGGGCTCCCTACGGAATCCGGTTGAATGCTATTGCTCCCGGACCGTTTCCCACGGAAGGGGCGTGGTCTCGACTGATTCCGGATGAAGAGACCGAAGAAAAATTTTTATCCAAGATTCCAGCCAACCGATATGGGAACCACGAAGAACTAGCCAATCTCGCTGCTTTTTTAATGTCTGATATGGCTGAGTATATGACGGGAGAATGTGTCACCATTGACGGCGGGGAGAGTCTGGCAGCGGGTCAGTTTAATTTTTTGGATCAGGTTGCCTCTCGTGAACAGCTGAAGAAATTTTTTGCACAGCTGAAATCAAAATCCCAACAAAGAGATGGGGACTCCTGGAAAAAATAGGACCTAGCCTCCCTTTTACCCTCTTTTTATATTTTTAGTCGTTTGTTGATTTTGTCAACTACCTTCAGTGTTTGGTAAAGGTCGTATGCTCCGAATGGGGTCGGTTTATTTAACTGAATAGCTTTGAGGAATTGGGTTGCGGCAAGTTCAGCTGACTGCGATGCATCGAATGCTTCTTTCTGAAAGAACAAGTGCCCGTCTTCATTGATCTGTCCGGCGCGTACATTCTGTTGAAGTACATCACATTCTAAAAGATAGTTATGGTTAGAAGCAGTACGTTTATGATTATTCCGATCTGAAGTAGTAGAAACGAATATATTTGCTGTAGCGCCGCTGTCGAACCGGAGGAAAAGT
>JBEPXS010000147.1:0-7994 GCA_041641755.1 Balneolaceae bacterium | reverse complement strand
CGAGCTGGATGAAAAGCTCCATGGATAAACGGACATCTGGCTATAAGCTTCAACTACGGACTCTATAACTTTAGGCGACCTCCTGGTTCAAAAGGATATCTCAATGAAAAGAATAACAACCTATAAATGAACTTATATTTCTTTTTTTGACCTGGAATCCATTTTGTTCATTGAGACCATAAATACAACTATCGTTGATTCATGCTTTATTTTGCCTATGGTTCAAATATGCTTACCGGCCGATTGAAAGAGCGTGTTCCTTCTTCTGAAAAAATCGCCACAGCCCGGCTCCCGGGTTACAAGCTCTCTTTCCACAAACAGGGAACGGATGGGTCAGGCAAATGCAGTATTCAGAAAGATGCAGACTCGGCCGTTTTTGGGATAGTTTACGATATCGATCCGGGCGAAAAGCCGATTCTGGACAGTATTGAGGGTCCGGGCTACAAACAGGACTACATTACGGTGTATACCGAGAATAAAACCTTGGAGCCTTATACCTATATAGCTCGAAAAGACTTCAGGGAAGACTTGCTTAACCCGTACAGCTGGTACAGAACGCTAGTACTTGAAGGGGCTATAGAGCATCAATTGCCTGACGATTATATCGAGATGATTAAAGAAGTAGAAACAGAGAACGATCCCAATGAGGAACGGGCACGTCGAGAATTGAAGATTGTCGGTTAAATATGAATTAAGACTATGAATGTCCTCATTTTTAACTGCCCTATCATCCTTTACCTCTCGATATTTCCAACCAGTTTGGATCTATTTTCGGTCCTCCATCGATAGCCGAAAGAATATCCCAGGATCCCTTTTCCCCCTCTGTTAAGCCTATCGACTAAACTGTGCTATAAGTATTTTGCTGCTTTTCATTGCTGATTCCCTAGGATTATTAATCTTATTTGCAGAACGAATCCTGAAACGGATCTGTTTCTATAACCGCCGGAATTGATATCTACCTGTTCTCGACAGATATAAAAATATGTGAATGCAGGAAAAATTTTATTGATATACCCTCTACAGAATCCCATTGATCCCCATGGAACCTTTCTATAAAAAGTTCACTATTCACTAATCTGATATGGAACATATTAAGTCACTTTATTCTTAATAACCGGGGATAACCAGAAAATTGGGAATTGCCGATAGTCAATCTACGCTGTGGCAAGTCCTGTTAAAACGTACGTCATCTACAATGTGGCTCTACACAACAAGCAATGAATACCCATGATAAATTCAGTTTCAAATAATAGCAAAGCATCGGCAATTGACTATATAAAATCGATAACCGGGATGTCCGACCACGATACCAGGCAGTTTCTCGATCGGCTGGAAACGCGAGATACCAACCGAATAAATGACATTTTGCCTGATCTGCTAGATGGACTGGGCAAAGGACAGATGCTTGAGCTGCTTTATACCGCTATAGATTCCGCCCACGAAATGGTTGTCATTACTGATGCCAGAAACCGGATCGGGGATGAAAAAATTATCTACGTCAACAATAGTATGGAGAGAGTAACCGGATACACAAAAGAAGAACTAATTGGAGAAAATCCCAAAATTTTCCAGGGGCCGGATACAGATAAAGAGACCATTCAGCGATTGAGAAAAAAACTCTCCCAGGGTAAGCATTTTGAAGGGGAAACATTTAACTATCGGAAAGATGGCTCAATGTACCGGGTACGATGGAGTATCGATCCTATCCGGGATGAACAGGGGGAGATCACCCACTTTGTCTCCGTACAGCAGGATGTTACCGATCAATGGAGACAGAAGAAAAAACTTGAAGATATGGTGAAAGAACGAGAGTTGTTACTTAAAGAGATACATCATCGTGTTAAGAATAACCTTGCGGTTATTGCAGGCCTGCTACAGCTACAATCCGACAAAACCAATTCTGAGGAGACCCGTCACATTCTCTCGGAAAGTATTAACCGTATTCAATCTATTGCCACACTACATGAGAAACTGTATAAAACCGATGATTTCAACAATATTTTTCTACCGGATTATTTTAAAGATCTGCTTGAGCAGCTCATCAATTCAATGGAGCAGAACGAAATGAATATTGCCACCAATACCGACATTGCCAAAATTACCATACCGGTCTCAAAAGCAGTGCCACTCTCACTTATTTTTAATGAACTGGTGACCAACTCAATTAAACACGGATTTGAAGAACAAGATGAAGGTACAATCCGAATTTCAGTCGACCAAACCAATGATATTGTAACCATGCGGGTTTCCGATAATGGAATCGGCTTTCCAGATGATCTTGAGATCGAAAAATTGCAGTCGCTGGGACTTCGATTAATCGATACGCTTTGCAAACAGCTGCAAGGTGAATATGAATTCGAGAATCGAAATCCCGGAACCGGATTTATCCTTCGATTCAAATTGGACCAAATGGACACAGTGTATAACCGCACGTAGAGATGAAAGACAGATTTGTTCTTTGAGCCAAACGACAAGCATAGCTAGGTTTTGAGAAAAGAACTTGTATTCCCACTTTCTACCACACCTTTTCCCACACCATCCCATTCCCTCCCCTAACCGCTGTTTTTATTTAAAAAACCCCTTCTGATGAGATCTAAATCACTTTTATAACCATCCAATAAAGAGTCTTATTCATCCACCAAATAAAATATTATCCCTTTTTGAGGAAAGCCCTTGACATATTCAGGGTAAATGGGGTAAATTGTGGGTTGAAGTGGGAGAATGTGGGAGACCCTGCTTTTTCAATACATATAACTGAGTTAATCGCTTAAACCTTGGGGATCACGTGCCAAGTTTTAAAGGTCAATATGAACATAGTATAGACAGCAAAGGTCGCGTTAGCTTCCCGGCCAAACTGCGTAAAAGCCTGGCCCCCGAGGCGCAGGAGCGATTTACCATATTAAGAGGTGTTGACCCCTGCCTGCAACTCTATCCTGCGGATGAGTGGCAGATGTTCGAAAAACGACTTTCTAATATTAACAGTTTTTCTGAAGAAGGGCGAACCGTCAAACGACATCTCTTGCGTTATGCAGAGGATATCTCCCTGGATAACCAAAATCGCATTGCTCTCCCTTCGCAGCTTATGGAATACGCCGGCATAGAAGATAAGGCGATTTTTATCGGCAGTATAGAATATGTCGAAATCTGGTCGCCGGGCAAACTTGCCGAAGAAGATTCCGATATCTCTGATGAAATGTACCAGGAACTTTTTGAGCGTGTGATGGGCGATGACGATATCAATGGCAAAACATGAACAAAATGACAGCGATCCATATTATGAGCACCAGCCGGTGTTGCTAGAGGAGGCGGTGTCTCATCTGATTACGGATCCCAACGGTATCTATATCGATGGTACGCTGGGCGGAGGCGGCCATAGCAAGAAAATTTTAACACAGCTCAATTCTAACGGTACGCTTTTTGGCATTGACCAGGATGACGAAGCCCTAAAGGCAGCTCGGGACCGCATCGGTGACGATCCCCGGTTTCAGGCAATAAAAGGTAATTTTGGATACCTGCATCGACTCATGCCACCGGAACTACGAGGAGAGGTTGCCGGCCTGCTGCTTGATTTGGGGGTATCCACCCACCAAATAACCGAAGCTGAACGTGGTTTCAGCTTTCAGGAAGAAGGCCCCCTGGATATGCGGATGGGAAACCTCCGTGGAGTAACAGCTTACGAGGTTGTCAATGAGTACTCTTATGAAGATCTACGCGATGTCATCTTCCACTATGGTGAAGAACGGAAAAGCAGGGAGATTGCCCGGGCCATTATTGACGCACGACCAGTTGAAACTACTACACAGCTTCGTGAAGTCGTTGAAGAGATTGTTCCCGGGAAATACCGGGTAAAAAGCCTGGCGCGTGTTTTTCAGGGTATACGGATCGAGGTTAACCAAGAGCTGGATATGCTCAGAAATGTACTTGACCAATCTCTCGGTCTCTTGAAACCGGGAGCCCGCATCGTAGCCATCTCATATCATTCACTGGAAGACCGTCTGGTAAAGCGCTTTTTCAAGGCAGGCAATTTTGAGGGAAAAATTGAAAAAGATTTTTACGGTAACGACTTGTCACCCATAGAAGAAATTTCTAACGGTATTATCACACCCTCCCAGGAAGAGGTAGAACGCAACCCCGCTGCACGTAGTGCAAAAATGCGAGTTGCCGAAATAAAGCAAAAAAGAGAGGTGAATAATGCTGGTTAAAACCCCTTTAAAAGAAAAGAAAAATACCCAGGCTAAACCCAACCGTCGCCCCAAGGCAAAAAATGGTAGCAAAGGGTTCTCAACAAAAGCCAATGGCTCTGGTAATGGGAGCCGGGTGGTATATGGAAAAAAAAGGAACAACGATAAAAAGTTCTCTTTACCCTCTATTTCTGCCTGGAAACTAATTGTTGGTGCCATCATCATAGGGGCATTGGGCTTGTTGTACCTAAATCATGTTTTTGCTACTCAACAACTACTCGCTGAAGTACAACAGATAGAAAACAAATATCAAAAAGCGAAACGCCGTCACGAAGACTACCGGCTAACCTACGATCGCATGATCGGTCCCAAGGAAATTTATGACAAGGCTAAGGAACAGGGCTTTATCAACGGTGGACCAGCGGATAAAGTAATAACTGTTGAGGGGGACTAAGATGACGGACGAACGCTCTGCAATTATGGGTCGCTTGTTTGCCGTATTCGGTTTATTGATGCTCGTACCCTGTGCTATCGGCTTTCAATTGTTCCGAATCAACTTTTTGGAAGGCGAAGAACTGCGTAACCTTTGGAATGAGCAGGCTATCGACTATATCTCTATACCCGCACAACGTGGTAATATTTACGACAATGACGGTACTCTACTAGCCACCAACTCCGTAGTCTACAAGGCGGCTATTGACCCTAAATTAAAAGGCCTGACCAACGCACAGATCTCCACTGTCTGTGAAACGTTGGCTAAACATACCGGAGTTAGCCAAACATACTATCATCAAAAAATAAAAAATGCACCCTCCCGCTCCCGTTACGTGGTCTTGGCACAAAGCCTTAATGTAGATGCCTATCTTGAGCTTCAGGCACTCAATATCAGAGCACTCATCCTGGAGGAAAACTACCAGCGGCGCTATAACTTCGGAACTCTGGCCGCACATCTGTTGGGATTTGTCAATCATCAATCAAAAGGAGTTACCGGACTGGAAAAAAGATATCAACAACAGCTGAAGGGAGAAGATGGTCAACAGCAGGTACGCCGCAACAGAAACGGAGAAATTTTTGCCTACGTTGGAGCCCCACGAAAACAACCGGAACAAGGACATTCACTGCATACCACAATAGATTCCCACATCCAGGCTATAGTAGAAGAGGAACTTAGAGCCGGGATAGATCGTACCGAGTCCAATTACGGTTCAGCCATTGTTATGGATCCACGCACAGGAGCCATTAAAGCGATGGCCAATTTTCCCACATTCGACCCGAACAATCCTGCCTCCACAAAGACAGAGAACCGGAAAAATTATGCGATTTCGGATATGATCGAACCCGGCTCTACTTTTAAGCTGGTAACCGCTATTGCGGCGGTAGAACAGGACGTTGTTGATTTCAACGAAACCTTCGAAACACCCGAAGATGGCACCAAGCTTATTCACGGCCAAATAATGCCAGATCATGATCCCTTGGGTACACTTCGGCTGGATCAGGTTTTTGAGCAATCTTCCAACATCGCCACTGCAGAAATTGCGATGCGGCTTTCACCCAACGTCTTCTACCAGTATGCCCGTAATCTGGGTTTTGGAACACCGACCAACATCGACCTGCCGAATGAAGAATCCGGACGTTTGAAAAAACCGTATGAATGGAGCAAGGTTACCCTTCCCTGGATGGCAATCGGTTATGAAGTACAAGTAACGCCGTTACAACTGCTACAGGCCTATTCTGCTTTCGCAAATGATGGCGAAATGATGCGACCCTATATCGTCAAAAAAGTAACCGATGGCGAAGAAAACATCGTACAACGCAAAACGCCGGTTCAGGTGCGCCATATTGCGGACCGTAAAACGATAAACAAACTGCATCCGGTATTTAAGGATGTAGTTTCGGATTCTGGCACAGCCCAGTGGGCTCAGGTTGAAGGATTACAAATAGCCGGTAAAACCGGCACCGCAAAAAAATATATCGATGGGCGTTATCGGACGGCATACAGGGCTTCGTTTGTAGGATTCTTCCCCGCGGACGATCCCAAATATGTTTGCCTGATTGTACTGGATGAACCCCAGACCAGCATATACGGTGGATACACTGCCGGAGTGATTTTTAAACAAACTGCTATACGGCTTGCCGGACTGGATAAAGAAATTCAAAAAAGATTTGAAGACCCCAAGGATAAACAGGCGCCCCTGGTGCATACCCCTGACGTCAGGCAGATGAAACTTAAAGAAGCGCGGGCGTTGCTGGAATCACAAAAAATTGAATTTGAACTTGAAGGATCCGGCGAATGGGTTACCCGGCAGACTCCCGCCCCGGGCAATACGTTAACAAAAAATGAATACGTAACACTGAAAATTGCAGAAAGCCCGATAACCCCTGCCGATACAACTATGCCGGAAGGATATGCACGCATTCCGGACCTTGGCGGTCTTGACATGCGTCGGGCCTCCATGCTCGTTAACAGCAGAGGTTTTGAATTTAAGATGATTGGTTCGGGAACAATTTATACCCAGTTCCCACGTCCCGGTGACCTAATGTCAAAAGGACGTACAATCACTGTTCGTGGTAAAGCTAAATCACTTGAAACCATAGCAGGTAAGTAAATCCGAATGACGTTTGATGAACTCATAGAAATTTGTCAACCGATCGATGTTTACGGCTCTCAGCCGGAACATTTCGGTGATCTCACGCAAGACTCGCGAGAGGTCGAGGAGGGGTCTGTCTTCATTGCGGTGCAGGGTACCCAGGTAGATGGCCACATGTTCATCGAAAACGCTATTTCTCGCGGTGCTACTATTATTATCTGCGAAGATGCATACTATACCGAGCAACCCGATGTCTGTATTTTTGAAGTTGAAGATACCCGGGCCCTTGTAGGTCCCCTGGCACAGGCTTTCGAAGATTATCCGGGCGAAAAGCTAATGCTGATTGGAGTAACCGGAACAAATGGGAAAACAACAGTTGCGAATCTTGTTTACCAGGCATTGAATGAACTGGGAGCACGCCCTTCAATGCTCGGGACTGTCGGCAAGCATATCCATGACGAAGTTCTTGAAAGTCTTCTGACTACTGCAGATCCGATTGAGCTTGCTCACGACATGCAGCGCATGGTTGAGGCGGACTCAACCCATCTGGTTATGGAGGTCTCCTCCCATGCATTGGATCAACAGCGGGTAGCGGGTCTGAACTTTAAAATTGCTGCTTTCACCAATTTGAGCCATGATCATCTGGATTATCACGATTCCCTGGATGAGTATGCCACTGCAAAAAAGAAACTATTTGACGGGTTGGAACCGACATCGACAGCAGTTATCAATGGCGATGACGCCAATTCCCAACTTATGATTCAAGATTGTTCTGCCAAAATAATCCGATTCGGATTTTCTGACAAGTCGGTAGACATCAACTGTAACCTGCTTGCAAGTACGTCTGAGGGAAACACGCTTGAAGTCGATGGTACACAATTTAATACTCCGCTTGTTGGGAAGTTCAATGCTTATAACGCCGCACTTGCGTTCATAATCTGTCGCCAACTGGGCTATCAAAA
Organism: Balneolaceae bacterium; assembly: GCA_041641755.1. Taxonomy (GTDB): domain Bacteria; phylum Bacteroidota; class Rhodothermia; order Balneolales; family Balneolaceae; genus JAMQKA01. The sequence goes on along the minus strand of JBEPXS010000147.1, from coordinate 263 downwards.
TGAAGAGATTGCCGACGCACTTGGAAAAGCTACCGGTGCCGCAGGTCGTCTGGAGCGGATACAGCTAGAGTCTTCTGCCTGGCAACCATTGGTGTTGGTCGATTATGCTCACACCCCTGACGCACTTGAAAATGTGCTGAGTACACTACGCGATCTGAAAAGTAAGGACCAGCGACTGCATGTCATTTTTGGATGCGGCGGCGATCGTGATAAAACCAAACGGCCCAAGATGGCAGCCGTAGCGGAAAGATCGGAAGAGCGTC
>JBEPXS010000146.1:0-7997 GCA_041641755.1 Balneolaceae bacterium | reverse complement strand
CGCCCATTTCTTACGCTCATTGCCGGCATCTTTGTTATCAATCCACTAATCGGACTTCTGCTTAATCGCAGGTGGAAAGTAAGCATCCATGCCGGCTCTATTGCCAGTGGGGGCATCATCTTGCTGCTCTTCAACGCCTGGGCCACAGGAGTATCAGGATCGGTAGCATTGGCTTTTTCCTTAATTATGCTTTTGATACTTTTACCGGTGATGATGTGGTCTCGCTACTACCTGGAGATCCACACCATTCCCGAACTGATTGGAGGTGCAAGTTCAGGGATTATATTCACAACTGTTGAAATTCTGTTAACCTTTCATCTCTGGCAACCTTTATGAAAGCATTACCTGTACCGCATACGCACTTTGTTTGTACGGCCGAACAGTCGCAGCAGATGGACAAGTCCACCATCGAACAGTTTGGCATCGACGGATACACGCTGATGGAAGTGGCCGGAAATTCTGCTGCAAAACATCTGCTGGATGCATTGCCAGATAGCTCTCATGGACTCTATCTCTGTGGTAAAGGAAATAATGCAGGAGATGCCCTGGTGGTTGCCCGTTATTTGATCCAACACGGCCACAGCGCTACACTTGTTTTTATCAGTGGAAATGATGAGCTCTCCCCCGACACCGATAAAAACTTTGCTCTTCTGAATGATATTACTGAGAACGACGAGACTGCCGCCCCCGTGACTGTATTTGAGAGTTGGGAGCAGTTTAAAAATCAGAATTCTGACTCTTTCGATTTTATCATAGACGGCATGCTGGGCACAGGGCTTAATAGTAATCTCCACGGAGACTACACCAAAGCGGTACACTGGGCTAATGAATCCGGAATTCCCATCTATTCTATAGATATACCTACCGGACTACACGCTGATTCCGGGGAAATAATGGGCGATGCAATACAGGCCGCCCGTACCTTTTCGTTCGGTTCTCTCAAGCAGGGGTTCTATCTCGAAAATGGATACGCTCACACGGGAAAAATCACCTTATGCGAGCTCCCTTTTCCCAATTATTTAAAACAGTGCAACACTTTTCTCCTGGATCGTGACTGGCTTAAAGAACCTGCCTGCGAGCCAGCCAAACATAAGTATGACGCCGGAGTGCTTTACATTATTGCAGGTTCGGAAGGGTTGACAGGAGCTGCCATCATGGCTGCACGTAGTGCATGGGCTGATGGAGTAGGTGCCGTTATTGTTATTTGTCCGCGGGGCATCCTGCCGATTTTTGAAAATAATCTTCCCCAGATTATCAAGAAACCGATCGGTACTACAGATGATACTCATTTAAAACAGGAGCATCTGGATCAGGTACGTACTATTATTGACGAAAAGCCAGGTAAAGTACTCTTTGGACCGGGAATTGGGAGAGATACCGCTACCCTGCAATTTTCATCTGGTTTCCTGGAGCAGTTCGATGGGGAGTTACTCATTGATGCCGATGCCCTGTGGTGCCTGGCCCAACAAGATGAATGGATCAAACCAGACGCTGCCACCTGGATTCTGACCCCACATCCGGGAGAGCTTTCCAGATTAATTTCCGGTTCTTTTGAAAATGGATATCAACGGATGGAAGCAGTTCGCAAGTTGAGCGTCCAAAAGAATTCCACCATCGTCTCCAAGGGGTTTCCAACTATAATCGGAACACAAAACGGGAATTGCTTTTTAACCGGGTACGACACACGTTTATTTTCCCGGGCCGGTTTCGGCGATGTACTTGCCGGGAAAATAAGTGCTTACTGGTCATTGAAAAACTCTGCAGTTGCCAGTGCATGCCTGGGCCTTTTAAATGGCCATGACAAAATAAGTGCAAAAAAAATATCAAACCACAGACTACCTGAGCCTAACGATTTAATATGAAAAAGCTATTTATCAGCTACTTGAACAAACACCCCAAAATAATTTTATGGGGCCTGACCTTCATTACCATTTCGGCTTTACTGCTCACATTAATACCTACCGATTATATATCGAAAAGCACGGTTTTTTCGTACGATAAAATCGGCCATGTTTTGCTGTTCGGATCCTGGACTTTCTTTTTGGGACTGTACAACCTGGTTAAAAACCCTAAAGGAATAAAATTATGGGAAATATTTGTACTCGGCGTTCTCTTTGGGGGAGGGATAGAATTACTGCAACACTTTCTACCTGTTAACAGGCAGGGCGATATTTTTGATTTTGGCATGGATGTAGTTGGGGCTTTGGGAGCTATCATTTTATTAAATTTCCTGCCGACAGAACGCTAACGGCTATTTAAATTTTCATAGAAATTGACTGCTATTACAAATTATTGCATTTCATACTTGCATGAGACCTATAAATTAATATCTTTCGTAAGTTTTACATGTTAGCAGTAACTTAATTTTCGGAGTACCATGCCAAGAAACAGAAAAAACCCAGATGCTGATTTGAAGAAATATTATACGCTATTTCTTGAGATCGGTTTAATTGCAACACTTGTAGTATCTATAGCAGCCGTCAAGATTGATTTTCGTTCAGAGGCCACAAATGTTGATTTGACCGATGAACAGGAAGTAGTTGAGATGGAAGAAGTTATCCAGACCAAACAGGTTGAAAAACCACCACCCCCTCCACGTCCGCCGGTTCCTGTTGAGGTACCCAACGATGAAGTACTTGAGGACCAGGTTCTCGACCTTGATGCCGAGCTGGATCTTGATGCGCCGCTCGACATGCCCCCTCCTCCACCTGACCAAGAAGATGATGAAGAGGATTTCTTTGTAGTAGTCGAAAATATGCCGGAACTGATCGGTGGGCTGGCAGGCCTGCAGAAGCAGGTTCGCTATCCGGAAATGGCTCGTAAAGCAGGTATTGAAGGGCGCGTTATCATTCAATTTATTGTAAATGAAGATGGTAATGTTGAAGATCCGCGTGTAGTTCGAGGTATCGGCGGTGGATGCGACGAAGAAGCGATGCGGGCTGTAAAGAAAGCACAGTTTCAGCCAGGAAGACAGCGTGGCAAACCTGTTCGCGTTCAGTATAGTTTACCGATTGTCTTTAAACTACAGAACTAAGAAGTAGTTCAGCAGATGCTTTTATTTCAGGTGCAGTCTTATTCATGACTGCACCTTTTTTTATTTTGTACCAATCCAATCCTGATATCTTCCTTACCTCTCATGACCTGTTGAATCCTACATCTTTTAAATCCAATGTTAAGAATAGGTTAACAATCATTATTCCCACCTCACTCTTCACAACAAATTTACATTAAGCTCTTTTCTTCCGCTTTCCGATTTGAGATTCGGTTTTGACCTCATTTTTGGTGAAAAATATCAATAACCAACTAATACAACTTACAGAAAGCTGCATAGAGAATTTCTATCATTATCATTTATAAAAAGTATATGCATATATAATTAATTAGGAAGATATTATTTTTTAAACAATATTTTTAATTAATTAACATAAATTAAATTATTTATTTAGTTGATTTATTAATAATAACTAAATAGTTTAATACCGGCTTGCAACTAGCTGTATATACAATCCCATAAATCACAATCATCCCAATCACAATCCCAAAAAACAAAGGTTAACTCAAACCATGCGTTCAGATCGCAAAAAAACCAACGCTGATCTTCGTACGTACTACACCATCTTTCTTCAGGGTGGACTTATTGTAGTAATGCTCATATTTCTGGCAGCTACGAAAATAAATTTTCGTGGTCAACAGAATAACCTGGATCTTTCAGAAGAACAGGAAGTCGTTAATATGGAGGAGATCGTGCAAACCAAGCACGTAGAAAAACCACCTCCCCCACCGCGACCGCCTGTACCAGTAGAAGTCCCTAACGATGAAATCGTTGAAGACCAGGTTCTTAATATTAACTCAGAACTCAATCTTGACGATAAACTGGAAATGCCTCCGCCGCCCAAACAGCAGGAAGAGGAAGAAGACTTCTTTGTTGTGGTAGAACAGATGCCACAGCTCAAGGGAGGATTAGCTTCTGTTCAGCAATGCGTGAACTACCCGGAAATGGCTCGCAGAGCCGGAATTGAAGGCCGGGTTATTGTTCAGTTCATTGTCAATGAAAAGGGTGCTGTAGAATCCCCTTCAATTGTCCGGGGTATCGGAGGCGGAGCTGACAAAGAGGCACTTCGTTGTGTTAAAAAAGCACAGTTCATACCCGGCCAACAGCGGGGCAACCCCGTAAAAGTACAGTTTACCGTTCCGGTAATTTATAACCTCTCAAACAATATTAATTCATAACATTTTTCCCTACAACTCAACACAATCCCTGGTTGAGTTAATAATCCCTAAGGTGTAACCGTTGATATCGGTTACGCCTTTTTGTATGTGTTCCTATAAAATCAGTGGGAACTAAAGTATTGATCGCTCCGTTTTAAAAAATGTAGGCTAATATATATTTTTAAATGATGTAAGTATATGTAGGACTATATTTATTGTTTAGATAAATCTATAATTTCCCCAAAACGGAGGTTCTTATGCGCAAAGAACGCAAAAAACCAAAGTCTGACTTAAGAAAATTCTATACATTATTTCTTGAATCCGGGTTAATTGTTGTTCTCGTCATCTTTTTGGTAGCCATGAAATTAGACTTAAGTGGTGAGCAAAAAGAGGTCGACCTAACCGAGGAGCAAGAAGTCGTTAAAATGGAGGAGATCGTGCAAACCAAGCATAAAGAAAAACCACCTCCCCCTCCACGTCCCCCGGTACCTGTGGAAGTTCCTAATGACGAGGTTGTTGAAGACCAGGTATTGGACATTAATGCTGATCTGAATCTACAGGATAAACTTGAAATGCCGCCACCTCCCGACAATCAGGAGGAGGAAGAAGAGGACTTTTTTGTAGTCGTTGAGCAGATGCCCAAGCTTAAAGGTGGATTAGCCAAACTGCAGGGATGTGTAAACTATCCGGAGATGGCCCGCAAAGCCGGGATTGAAGGCCGGGTTATTGTCCAGTTTATTGTGAATGAGAAGGGCAATGTGGAAGAACCCAAAGTAGTTCGCGGTATTGGCGGGGGAGCAGATAAAGAAGCCCTCCGTTGCGTAAAGCAGTCTAATTTTCAACCCGGCATGCAGCGCGGAAATCCCGTTCGTGTTCAGTACAGCCTGCCGGTGGTATTCAAGTTACAGAACTGATATTTAAAGCTTTCCTTATTTAAAGGCGTGACTCATATTGGGTCACGCCCTTTTTAATTTACACCACAAAAATTCATTTAATCTTTATATATGAGTGGTATGATTCCATTAACATAAAAAAGACAAAAAACTCTTTTATCATCTATTAATCACCCGTTAGGAGGTTCCCATGAAACCTATTAAAAACAAAAAAGTGGACCTCAAAGCATATTATACCCTTTTCCTGGAAATCGGCTTAATTATTACGCTGATTATCTTTCTGGTAGCTACAAAAATTGAACTCCAGCCCTCAACCAAGGAGATCGAATTGGTCGATCAACAGGAAAACATTGTAATGGAAGAAGTTATTAATACTAAGCAAGAGGTTAAACCGCCCAGTATACCACGTCCACCCGTGCCGGTAGCTGTTCCAAACGATGAAATCATCAGTGAAGAGATTATTAATATAGATGCGGAAATTAATTTTGACGAAGCATTAGAAATTCCTCCCCCTCCAAAAGAGACGGGAAATGAGAATAAAGAGGGGAAAGAAGATTTCTTTATTGTTGTTGAACATATGCCGGAATTGATCGGAGGTATCCAGAGCCTGCATGAGTATATCGAATATCCCAAGCCGGCTCGAAAATCGAATATAGAAGGGCTGGTAATGATTCAATTCATTATTACTGAAACAGGAGAAATTGAGAATCCACAGGTTATAAGAGGTATTGGCGGAGGCTGCGATGAGGAAGCCCTCAGAGTGGTAAAAAAACATGCCAAATTCAAACCTGGTATGCAACGGGGTACTCCCGTTCGCGTGCAGTATACGCTGCCAATCAGGTTTAAACTACAAAACGTCTCCGCATAGTCGGAGTTAGTTGAGACCTACCTACACAGGCACGGACTCTATTAGGGTCCGTGTCTTGTTTATTAACTGGTCTTGAGGGGGTTGAAAAAAACAGGGATTCTGTCTGTCTAGGATCTCATTCTTATCAACTATTGGTTCAACAGCTTCTCTAAAGCAGTCAATACTTCACGTAAATTTTCGTATCCGACTTTTTCCCTGGCTTTATCCAGTGAATACCAGCCTGTATCGGTAATACCTTCTCCCTCTTCTGGCTCAAACCCTCGCTTCATATCCGTTTGCATGGCATACCAGTGCGTTGTCTTACCAATATGCTTTCCATTTTCCTTATACTCATGGTAGGTAGTGGTCAGTTTATCAACCACTTCGGGAAGAGGCGAACCAACCTCTTCTGATACTTCCCGCTGCGCACATTCCACAATGGATTCCACCCCTTCCAGCTTTCCCTTGGGGAGATCCCATACCCCCCTCCTGTAAATCAGTAATACCGAGACTCCCTTTTCATCCTTCCGGTACAGAACACCACCAGCCGCTGTTACAGGCACTTTTTGCATAACGGGTGTTTACTCCTCTTCTGAGTTTTCAACAGTTTCTTCATCTTCTTTCTCTTTCTCCTCTGCATAATTCATGCGCAGATTATTCAGTGTTTGATCAAGATAGTTCTTCAATTCATTCGGTAAATTACCTTTTGTGAACTCTTTCAGCATCAACAATGTATCGATAGCAAATTTAGCTGACTTCATTTCACGCTCAACTTGGTCGGTAGATGGATTTTTTATCTTACCCATTCCCATCATAGCAATCTGCTGATGCTGCTGCACAAGCATCATAAACAGCAATTGATTTTGCTGATCGTCGGAAAGCTTTTCATTGTCAAAATCTAAATCTTGTAAATCCATATCTGCTTTATTTGGTTTGGTTTTGATAGAAAATAACGGCTTTTAACCTATTTTGTAAGAGACAAATATTAACTTGATTTTCTTCTTTATAAATTGGTCTGACCAACGTAAGTTTGACCCTTTATTTCTCAGCATAACAACAAACATAATGGCCATAATTCACCCGTTCAAAGCATGGCGTCCGCGCCCGGAAAAACTAAATGAAGTAGCAAGTGTGCCCTACGATGTAATAGACACGGAGGAGGCCCGGGAACTGGCAGAGGGCAAACCCGACAGTTTTCTGCATGTAATACGCCCGGAAATAGATCTCCCGGAGGGAACCCCCTATAATGATGACAGCGTATATGAAAAAGGAGCCGAAAACCTGGCTTCCATCCTGGAGTCCGACTTGATGATGCAGGAGGAGGAAGAGGCGGTATACATCTATAGACTAATTCGGGAAGGACGCTCCCAGACAGGTATCTTTACCTGTGTTTCGGTGGAAGATTATGACAACGAGGTAATTTTGAAGCATGAGCTGACTCGTCCGGCGAAAGAGGATGACCGAACCCGGCACATCCTGACCCAGTCGGCGCACGCAGAACCGGTTATGATGACCTTTAAGGATACCGAGGAGATCGCCTCCGAAATTGAAGATCATATGGATAGCAAAGATCCGCTATATGATTTTACAGCGGATGACGAGATCCAGCATACAATCTGGAAGGTACCTGAGACTGATGATCTGATTTCCGCGTTCGAAGATATTCCGCATCTGTATATCGCTGACGGGCACCACCGCTGTAAAAGTGCTTCCCGTGCAGCCGAGCAGATGGACAAGATGAACCCGCACCGCACCGGCGAAGAGGAGTACAACTTTTTCCCCGCTGTGCTTTTTCCGATGGATGAAATGAAAATCCTGGCATATAACCGAATTGTATACTCGGTCCCGGATTCCTTTTTAAACGAGCTCAAGGATCAGTTCGACCTTACTGTTGATGCAAAACCTGAACCATCTGAGAAGGGTTCTATCTCTATCTATTACGAGAACACATGGTACGGAGTGGAGTTGCCGGAAGCGCCGAAGGCTAACAGCGTAGAGCAGCTTGATGTTCACCGGCTGCAAGAGTTTATCCTGGAACCGATGCTTGA
>JBEPXS010000145.1:0-8024 GCA_041641755.1 Balneolaceae bacterium | reverse complement strand
GATTGGGCGCCTGTCAGAATTAGAGTCTGAACGACAGGGTGTGAAGACAGATCTGGTGGCGGTTAATGAAGCTATAAAGGAATATGAGAATCGGCTAAATAATCTGAAGCCGGGACTTTCTGAGAAGTATTCGAACGCTTCCGGACCATTACTTGATCGATACCAGTATCAACTGGCCGAGCTTCAGACTAAAAAGACGCTGATGATTTCAAAAAATCCAAAATTGAAAGACAGTGAAAATCCTCCGCCAAGTTTTCGAAAACTTAATGAACAGATCGAATATCTAAAGGGAGAAATCAATAAAATTACTGAAGAACTTACTTCTGAAGATGGTTCTTTTACGGGGATGTTATCCGGTTCGGAAGAAAGTACCTCCCAAAGTATTAATCAAATACAACAGAAGCTGATTGATCTGAAAACCCAGAAAAGTCAACTTCAGGCCCAGGCCGAAGTGTTGGATCAGAGATTGAAAAAGGAAAATCAATTCTTTGAGACCCTGCCCAACAATATGATAGAACTGGCCAAGCTGAAGAGAGATCGTGAAATTAATGAACAGATGTATCAGACGGTCTCTGAACAATACAACCAAATGGTTTTATGGCAGAAAACGCAATTCGGTGAGGGGCGAATAGTTGATGAGGGATTTGTCCCCGAAGAGCCAATCAGGCCCAATACCAAGCTGTATCTTTTAATCAGCATGATTCTTGGTGGGGTAATAAGTGTCGGTTATTTGACTTTCCGAAACGCGGTTAATACGGATGTCGACCGCATTGAGGTGCTCAAAGATCGTGGTTATCCTGTCCTGGCTGTTATTCCAAAGCTGGAAAAAGCAACCAAGAAAAAACTCCCCAAGGATAAAGTTGAGGTGCTTAGCCATGATATATCACCCAAACTGATTTCAGTATTGGATCCGATCTCTCCGGGATCCGAGGCGTTCAGGAGGATGAATTATAATGTGGTCTATTCCAATCCCAGCGAGGATGATTGTAAGACTATCTTGATTACGAGTTCCTCAAACTCAGAAGGCAAAACTACATTAGTCAGTAACCTGGGTGTAGTCTTAGCAGAGTCGAAAAAGAGGGTTATAATTATTGATACCGATCTGGGACGTCCTAATCTCCATAATATGTTTGGGATCAGGCGTTCTCCCGGCCTGGTGGACGTCATCCGCGGAGATAAGGAGCTTGCAGATGCCATTCAGTCGCCGCTTGTAGCAGACGTAGATATACTACCCAGCGGAAGTCAAACTTCAAATCCTGCAGCCATAAACCAACACCCGAAGTTTGAGCACCTGCTACAGGAGCTAAAGAGGAATTATGATTTCGTACTGGTGGATACGGCACCGTATGGTATTGTTACCGATGCGGCCCCAATAATGAAAATGGTTGACAACATTGTGGTAGTTACACGGTTCAATCAAACTGATGAGCTTGAACTGGATCATACGTTGGAGGATCTGGAGAAAATCAGGGCCAATATTATTGGATTTGCTATTACCGATTTTGATCCTAATAAGGGCAGCGGTTATTACAACAGCTCTACCTATTACCGTTCCGCATATGAGGATTATTACTCCCACACAAAAGATATGATGTAAAAATATTGAATCAGGTAGGGACAGGGAGCAGGCAAAACTTGTACATTACAATTAATACTATCAGATAGTTTATTATGAATAGAAAAATAATTACCTCCGGTTTCTTTTTGTCTTTCTTTCTTTCACTGGCATTGACCGCGTCTGCCCAGCAGGAGGGTCGCCAGCTCCAATTTAGCCAGCAGTTCAGGCAGGCCGAACGAATCATTCGAATAGCAGAACCTGGTGAACTGGCAGATACTCTTAATGTATGGGGGGACGTCAACAGTCCCGGTCGTTACTTGGTCCCCTTGTCAACGAACTTGCCTGAATTGATCTCCTATAGTTTTGGTCCAGCGACCCTGCGAAACAGAGAAACCTCATTAGATTGGTCAAAAACCCGGTTGGAAGTGAAAGTTTCCAGATATAACGAAAACAACAAACGGGTGACGGTAGAGTCGTTCTCTTACCGTTATGACAAGCCTGAACCCGAAAAGATGTTCGAATTTAACTTGCAGAATAATGATATCGTGACAGTACAGGTTAAACGCCGGCCAGCCTTTATCGATTATATAAATGTAATTGCCCCGGTAGTCTCCAGTGCTGCTGCCGGCTTCTTAATTCTTGAACGGTTAAGAAACTAGTAGATCGCCGCAGTCAGTTTCAGCATAACACATTTTGTAATGAAAATGAATCTCATATGTCCGTTGCAGTTCTACCAAGTAAGCAGGGGAGGTCCTGTTTGTTGAACAAGTGCGGTAAATAAATTAAGCGACAATATTTTTGTGATATCAGCAGACCTGGTAGATCCGAGGCCCGGCATATATCCAATGGCATACGGCATTCAACTCAAGTAGTGGAATGTGTTCATTTCAACTGAAACGTACTTTCAAATTTTACGAATATGCCCAGAAGGCTAACCCATGTGATGAGGGGGTCCTGTCAATGCTAGGGTTGGCGCATATCAGGTATCACCGGAGTTGGCCATCCTTTGGCTGAAGAAAAAGATGTTGTGGCTTTCAATAAACACTGCCGATCCGACTCTGTTAATAAAGGGAATAAACTTCTGAGCCATTACAGGTTATTGGAGTTAGATATCACCTTAAAACTATTTAAGCCTATTACTTCAAGGTTTGGGCAGTACTCCTCGTTGATCAGAAGAGGTATTCATAAATTTTCGTCTGAATAGAAGGATAAGATAGGGTGTTGGGAATTTAATATGGATTTAGAACCAACTCCAATAGATCTAGGAGGTTAGGTACAAGTGACAGTACGAACTGGTAAAAGACAATTTGAGCAGAACAAGTTTCTTATCTGTACGCATACTAATCCGTCCGATAAGAACGGTATTGACATCTCTACAAAGAGTATCTATGAATTGCTACAGAATGCGGGCAGTGATGTCACAATTTTTAAAGCGGAAATCAAGAATAGAGCAAAAAACCTACACAGATTTTTTGTACTCCTAGAAATTTTCTTCCGGTTACTAACCAGGATAGTACAATTTCAGCCCGATGTGGTAATCTGTTCAAGGATGTTACCACTAGGTCCTATTGCACTGTTTTGGTCATCTGTATTTGGTTTTCGTGTTATAATTCAGGTTAATGGCATAGAGCTACAGCATAGTTCTGAGCAGAAAAAGTATTTAAAAGGATTACGAAAGGGAGTGTTGAAAAAAATATATAATCGGGCAGACCAGCTATGGGCAAACTCAAAGTATACATATCGCCTGCTGGAAGAGTATGGCTACAATCAGACACATATCGAAATTATTCATCCTTTCATTACGCTGAATGCTCAAAAACTTGCTGCCCAAGTTAACGGTCGGGCTGGCAGCAAGCGTTTTACTTTGATAACTGCAACTTCGGTGTACTCCAACAAGGGTATAGATCTGGTTATGAAAGCACTCTCGAAACTCGAGGGAGTGGATTGGGAATATCGAATTGCGGGAGAGCCATACAACTCAGGTTACGAAGCAATATATGAACGATTTGCCAGGCGACTGGGTATAGCCGATAAAGTCAAGTTTCTCGGATGTCTGGATCGCACCGATTTATGGACAGAGATGGCCCATGCTGATCTTTTTGTCATGCCCAGCCGAAGCCTGGTAAATGTTGCCGAAAATTTTGGTACTGCATTTATTGAAGCCCAGATGTTCGGCGTGCCTTGTATAGGTACCGATGTAGGAGGGATAAAAGAGGCTATTGGAGAAGGAGGAATCGTTCTCGAAAATCAAGATGCAGAAGAGTTGACAAAGTTAATAAAACATCTGGCAAACAACTCCGAAGAGTGGAACCGATTGTCATCATGTTCGTTAGATCGAATAGACAAGAACTTTATAGAACAAAGTAGATATCAGGATATAGAAAAAGCCCTGACTGTTTTGCAACAATAAGTTGAGATAAAACTAATGGCTTCTAAAAAATTACCAATAAAGATATAGATGTCACTTCGAAAAAAAGCCGCCTCCGGTGCAAAATGGTCAAGTTTATCCAGTGCTGTCAATGCAGGGTTAAACATTGTACAGCTGGGAATACTGGCACATCTGTTGAGCCCTGAAGATTTTGGGTTGATGTCTATGATTATGGTAGTTATTGGATTTGCGGATGCCTACATGGACATGGGGATCAGTAATGCTATTATTCAAAAACAGGATTCCACTTCCCGGGAACTCTCGTCCTTGTATTGGACAAATCTTGCAGCGGGGGCTGCAGTCTTTATCGTCGTTACATTGTCTACTCCGCTGATTGCCGACTTTTACAATGAGAACCGGCTCAATGATTTATTAGTTTGGGCTTCCCTGTTGTTTCTTATCACCCCTTTGGGGCAACAATTCAGGATTTTACTCCAGAAAAAGCTTCGCTTCAAGCTGTTAGCTATTATAATGATATCGGGCTCACTTACCGGTACTATTGTTGCCATTATATCAGCCATTTTGGGCCAGGGAGTATACTCATTGATATGGGGACAGTTGGCGAATGCCGGTATCAGAACCTTCCTCTTCATTTATATCGGGTATTCTGAATGGCCTCCCACTTTTCACTTTAAGTTCGAAGATCTGAAAGGATATATTGGATTTGGCGTTTATCAGATGGGGGAGAAAACGTTAAACTATGTAGAGAGAAATCTGGATTATATTTTGATCGGTCGTTATTTGGGACCCGAAATACTTGGAGCGTACTCTATTGCCTATCAGCTGGTACTCAAACCGATCCAAAAAATTACGCCGGTGTTAACTAAGGTAGCTTTTCCCGTTTTTTCAAAAAGGCAAAATAATAATGCCTCATTGCGGAGAGGCTACCTGGAAATTTGCAAGATGCTGACGCTGATCATATACCCTTTGCTTATCGGTTTAGCAGTGGTAGCTCCTGTAGCCCTTCCAATTTTTTTGGGAGAGGGATGGGGACTTACCGTTGTGCTGACTCAAATACTGGTGGGCGTTGGATTGGCAAGATCGCTCCGCAGCACATCGGGTGTTTTGTATCTTGCCAAAGGACGGGCAGATATCGGATTTAAGTTCAATCTGGCGGTCGCATTGATAAATCTTGGAGTCTTTTGGTTTGCTGTTCAACAAGGAGTTATCACTTTGGCACTGGCCGCCGCCGGGTTGAATATCGCTTATTTCCTGGTCCTTCAGTCAATTATAAAAAGATTGATCGGCTTAAAATGGAAAAATCTTTGGATGACGCTAAACACGCAATTATTGATGACCGCTGTTATGGCGATAGTTGTCTATGGACTATATACGGTTCTAAATCCTGTGGTCGATCAAAAGCTTCTTTTGGTGGTTCTGATATCTACAGGTGCCACTATTTATATGGGAGGGATTCTATTACTGGAGAAAGAATTTGTTAAGGAGATACGTGCAATGGTAATGAACAAAGTAACTGCCAGCTGAGATTATGTCGCATACACAAACTATTAGCCCGGAGACTAATTATAATCGTACTGACACTATTGATCATACCCCTGCTTTACCTAAAGGATATATTTTTAACCTGCTGCTTTTCCTGATTTTTGTTCTCCCGGATTGGGATCTGGGTTCTTTCCAGCTGGGACCGGTTATCACCGATATACGGGAAGTTTCGCTGGTTCTGCTACCCATTGTATACTTCTTTTATCCAAGCCAAAATAAGTCGAGTCTGCGTCTTGCAACTAAATATTGGATTTTGGCTTTTTTCATTCTGCTGGTGGGAACAGAGCTTGTAAAAAAAATGCATTACGGGATCTCACTCTTTGACACCATTAAAAACCTCCGTATTGGAGTTCCCGTCTTTTCAGGACTGTTGGTCTTGCTACAGGGAAAAAAGGTTAATCCCGAGTTCTGTCTTAAAACCATACTCGTTGCAATTATTATATCGTGCGTGTTGACCCCTCTTTTTGTGCTGCTGGGTATTGAGCCAGCGAATTTTACCCTGGAGGATCGACAACTCCAGGTTCAATATCTTGAACAGGGCAGGCTGATAAACGACAACTACGAATTCGGGCTGATCGGTATAGCACTGCTTTACCTGGTTCCCAAAGTTCATACCTATAAGACTGGATTAAAACGCTTGTTACTGATCGCTTCTGTCTTTTCTCTTATAATTATGGTGCTGTTTTTTAATCGCACCCTGCTAACCGCTACATTCCTGCTGGGATTAATACTCTTCTTCAAGAATTTCAGTCTCAAAACCCTGGCATATATCACGGGGGCGGTTGTACTGATAGCCGTTATCGGAGGATACTTTTATCAGACAAACGCGGAAGTCAGAGAGCAGGTCCAGGACCGTATTTTAATTGTATTCCAGGAAGAGGGGGGATTGGCTGAATCCGTCTATTATGATAATCGGGATAAATTATATGCGGAATACCTCGACCAGCTTGGAGACCATTGGCTGCTGGGAATACCGGGCGGTGATGTTTTGATTGACACGGGTAACGTGATGAGTTCGAAATCGGATATCAGTTTTTTCAATGTCTGGATCCGTTACGGAATTGTGGCAGAAATTGTATTCATCATTATTTTCATTGCAGTCTGTTTGGATCATAAGAAAAAGCTTGAATATTTGCCCAGAGGGAGTTTAAGCTATCAGATTGGTCGGGCAGTAATGTTGACTATTCCTCTTTTTGTACTGGTAAGTTTTAATGTCGATGTACTGGTTGGTCATAATGCTATTCTATTTCTGCTTCTTTTCATGAATTTTTTTGATGTGGATAGAGAGATTTGAAACCCATCGGCTTTATGGGGGGTCTTTGGAAAATAAGTGAGTGAACTAGAGTTGCAAAGTGAACTAATTCGTTTATTGATTTATGAAAATATTATCTATTTGTGGAATTATTCCAATCCCGGATTTAAAAAAGGAAAACGATGTCGTGTTTCATACGTATGATCATTACCTGGAAAAATATCCTGATAATGAAATAGATTTTATTTTGCCCGTCCCCTATTCAAACTATTTATTGAGCAGATTTAATAAAAAATATTACAGGCGATATAAACTAAATAATATTGAAAACTATTCAGATCGGGGATATGAGATTACCGTGTTCCCCCATTTAATACTTTTGATAAATCTGAATCAATACACGTTGATGCAAAAGCTGGTGTATTATCAGAATCGCGATAAAATAGATAAGTTTGAAGATCACGATCTGATCCATGCCCACAGGATATTCCCGGAAGGCTACCTGGCGTATAAGATGTCAGAAAAACTTTCTATTCCATATGTATTAACCGTACGAAAAGAAGAAAGATATTTTAATGGGGGCAAAGCAGAGCAGCGGGCTGTTCAGGTGCTGGATAATGCTTCGGAGATTACCACTCCAACTGCATATACTTACCAGCTATTGCAATCAAGATATCCCGATCTCCGCCTGATCCCCCACGGAATAGAGGAACGGTTCTTTATTAACGGGAGAACAGACCAAAAAGGGCCTATAAAAATATTGACGGTCGGCGTGCTGCGGGAGCTAAAGAATATTGAGTTTGTCATTGCTGCTCTGGCCCGGTTAAAAAATGAGTACTCATTTAAGTATATAATCGTGGGGGATGGTCCTCATAAAAATTCCATTGAAGAAGCTATCAAAGAGTACCAGATGCAAGACTACGTAGAAATGAGATCCCATATACCGCATGATCAAATACAACAAGTGTATGCGGAAGCCGATATTTTTGTGTTAGCCAGCCTTCGAGAGGCATTCGGACGGGTTTACTTTGAAGCTATGGCAGCTGGAGTTCCGATAATATGTTCAAGGAACACAGGTATTCACGGCATATTCAAGGATGGAGAATCCGGGTTCAGCGTTGACCCCAGAGATACTTCCGAGCTGGAGGATATTTTGGAAAACCTGATTGAAAATGAAGAGCTAAGGAACAGAGTCGGTAAAGCCGGAAGGGAACTCGTCCGGAATTACACCTGGCCGACCATAATCGATATGTATCAGGAAGCGTTTCAGGGAGCCGTTGACA
>JBEPXS010000144.1:0-8039 GCA_041641755.1 Balneolaceae bacterium | reverse complement strand
CACTATGGTTTTCCAAATAATGAGATAGTGCAGAACGTGAACAAGCAAGAGCCGGACATGGCAGTATTCTTAGGTGACCAAATCTATGAAAGCCATGGTGGATTTGGTGTTCAGCGATCTCCGGTAGAAAAAGCGTGTATTGATTTTCTGCGGAAGTGGTATATGTTTGGTTGGTCGTATCGCGATATCTTCCGGCATATTCCGTCGGCATTTATACCTGACGACCACGACGTTTATCACGGCAATATTTGGGGAGAAGGGGGTGCGGATGCCCCGGTAGAAAAAGGGTGGGGATACGATTCCCAGGATGAAGGCGGTTATAAGATGCCCCCCGAATGGGTAAACATGGTACAGCGTTGCCAGACCAGCAACTTGCCTGATCCGTACGATCCCACCCCGGTGGGGCAGGATATCAGCGTATACTATACCGACTGGAAATATGGAGGCGTCAGTTTTGCCATTCTCGAAGATCGAAAGTTTAAGACTGCTCCCAAAAACATTCTTCCGGAAGAAGCAAAAGTGGTAAATGGATTTATCCAAAACAGGGAGTTCGATATAAAGAAGTACTATGACATCGATGCGGATCTCCTGGGTGAACGCCAGCTTACTTTTTTAAACGAATGGGTGACAGACTGGAGTAACTGTACTGAAATGAAAGCAATTCTTTCTCAGACTAATTTCTGTACGTTTGCAACACTACCAGAGGGAAGCATCCTTGATCAGATTGTCCCGGAGCTTGAAATCCCAAAAAGAGGAGAATATGTAGAGGGCGATGAACCAACAACCGATATGGATTCCAATGGCTGGCCTCAAAAAGGAAGAGACAAAGCCTTGCGAACGATACGCAAAGGTTATGGTTTCCATATTGCCGGGGATCAGCATTTGGGCAGTACTGTTCAATATGGTGTTGATGAATACGGAGATGCAGGATTCGTCTTTGCAGGACCTGCTCTTAATAATATCTGGCCGCGTCGCTGGTGGCCACCCGTTGGCAACGAACATAAACCGTTACCTGGAAGAGCTAAAAATACGGGTAATTTTGAGGATGGGTTCGGGAATAAAATGACCGTGTATGCCGTGGCCAACCCAGTTCAGACAAATCGTGAGCCGGCAATTATATATGATCGGGCCACAGGTTATGGAATTGTAACTTTTGACAAGATTGAACGGACGATAACAGTAGAATGCTGGCCTCGGTACGTTGATCCGGAGGCCAATCCCGGTGGACAATATGATGGTTGGCCGGTTATCATCGACCAGGAGGATAACTATGGCAGAGAAGCTGTGGCGTACTTGCCAGAGATCGTCGTTGAGGGATTGGAAAAGCCTGTGGTCGAAATTTATAACAAAACTACAGGCGAACTCGAATATGCCCTTCGTATTCGGGGACAGACATTCAGACCCAAAGTGTTTGAGGTTGAGAATCACCGGGTCAGGATTGGAGAGCCTGATACCGATAACTGGAAAATTCTGGAGTCAGTAAGTCCGGCAGATCAACAACCGATAGTATGTAGATTCTAATAGGTCTCTCCAGACCTGCGAATAGATGATTGTTTCCAACAATTAAAAAATAGTATCCATTATGGATGTATTTGAATGGTCAACAAAAAAATGGCCCTGTCTTTCTAAAATTGTCATAGTTTGCACGGTAACAGTGCTGGTGAACGGGGTCCAAATATCCAATTCCCAGCCAGTGGATTTTGAAGAGTCTCCAAATATTATTGTATTTGTAGCTGATGATGCAGGTTGGAGAGACTTCGGAGCTTATGGGAACGAGTCGATTCAAACACCAAATATCGATGAACTGGCAGACAGCGGTCTGTTGTTTGAAAAAGCTTTCTTAACGACCGCCCAGTGCAGTCCGTCTCGTATTTCAATTTTGAGCGGACTATATCCTCATGCCACCGGGGCCGAAGATCTGCATATGCCTCTGCCAGAAGGTACCCGAATTTTGCCGGGCTATTTGGGGGATAAAGGATACTATACCGGGCATATGCGTAAAACCCACTACGGACCTCATGGTGATGCACAATTTGATTGGTATAGCAAAGACCTGTCTGAAAGTTTTCCTTCTTTTTTAAAAAATGCAGGAAAGAATCCTTTTTTTCTCTGGGTAGGATTCAGTGATCCGCATCGCAGCTATGGTGATGCTCCTGAAGTTCATGATCCTACGAATCTGTCTGTACCACCTTATCTTGCTGACAAGACGGAAACCCAGAAAGACCTGGCCCGCTATTATGATGAAATACATCGGATGGACGGGCAGATCGGTCTTTTTATTAAGGAACTCGAGGATCATGGCGAACGCGAAAATACATTAATTATATTTTTGAGTGACAACGGAGCACCTTTCCCCAGAGCAAAAGGCACGGTCTACGATGCAGGAGTACGCACACCATTAATCTTCAACTGGCCAAACCAAATTGAATCTGGCAGTCGGTATGAGGAGTTGGCCAGCGTTATCGATCTGGCACCGACATTACTTGAGCTGACAGGACATGAGATACCTGAACATATGCAGGGGGAGAGTATTCTTCCTATCCTTTTTGATCAATCGTTGCCCGGCCGGGAATATGTGTTCAGTGAGCGCAACTGGCATGACTGTGATGAGCATATTCGAAGCCTGCGTACCGAACGGTATAAATTGATACGCAATGCCTACACTGAACTACCGCACGGTACACCGGCGGACATTGGTGGCAGTCCGGCTTTTCGGGATCTGATCCGCAAGAAAAAAGAAGGCACACTCACCCATGCTCAGTCGCGATTGTTCCAGGTTCCACGATCCCGGATTGAGCTGTACGATCTGAAGAAAGATCGATGGGAGGTTAACAATGTAGCGGCGGATTCTGCATACTGGCAAAAGGCCCGCGAGCTGGCACAAGTATTGGATACGTGGATTCGGGAGACTGATGATTTTCCACCATATGTTAGGACCAGGGATGACCACACCGATCGAATGACCGGTGTTTGGTTTTCAGAGGAGATTCCGCCGATGCGAAATAAACAGGAGTAAGTTTAAGGAGAATCCACATGGCATTGGGTTTATTACTTCCGGGCAGAGAAGAGCATACCTAGTCCCACAATTAGGAAGAATACATGAGGGATAAGTGCGGCAACAATAGGTTCAATAGCTCCTTCCTTGCCGAACGGCTCTATCACCTTCATAAAAGCGAGGTACAAAAAGCTGATGGTCAGGCCAGCGGCTATGTAGAATCCTTTTCCACCTTTACGCCGGACTGAGGCGATGGAAAACCCAATGATGGATACAACGATAATAGAGACAGGGTAGGCCAGGCGTCCGTAAAACTGAATTTTCGGCAGGCTGATTCCGGTAGCTCCACTACGCTCCAACGATTCGATATAATCCTGTGCCTCCGGGTAGGTAAGCTGATAAATGTCGGAGGTTGTTCTTGCCAGATCCTGCGGATATATACTCAGGGAAACGATCATTGTATCAATACGTTCGTCGACATATCCATCCGGCAGAAATTGGCGTCGTTCAAGATTCAGCATCATCCACTTTTTTTCATGCTGTATCCATTTCATACGGGCAATATCCAGCGTCTCCGTTACGCTGTCACCTTTGAACTTGGTTGCCTGAATACGACGGGCCATCGAATCATTTGGACTGTAATACTGGAATTTATAGATATTATTTTCGCTATCCTGCCGATATATCCGGTCACTATCCACCTTTTTTGTTTTAGACTGCAGGTATTTCTTTTCGAACTCGATACGTTTGGCATTCGCGTCCGGAATTACAAAACCATCCAGGTAGCTAACTACGGCCGCCATTAAACAGGCAAACAGGAGATAGGGCACAATTAGTCTGTACAAACTAACACCTGCGGCTTTGAGGGCAACAATTTCCAGCCGGTCGGCCATCTGTCCTGTGAGGTAAAGACAGGCCACGAAAACTGCTACCGGAATCACCAGACGGGTCATCTCGGGGATATAGTTGAGATAGTACTGCCCGAAAATTTCAGCAAACGTAGCCCCTTTATCTGTGAAATCATCACTATTTTCGGAGAAGTCGATCACAATGAAAATGAAGATCAAGACACCCAGCACAAAAACAGTGATGGTCAATAGCCTCAGAATTACGTAACGATCAATTTTATGAGTCACTATTCTTCCAGAGGTTTGAAATTTTGAAGGAAGTACAGAGCCGAATCATAAGATACAGGCCGGCAATACCAAGTACTATGTTTGAAAACCACATTGACCAAAAAGGTGAAATGAACAGCCGGTCGGCAAGTTTTTCTCCCTGGATTAAAGAGATCCAGTAAAAGGTTAAGAATCCGGTGCCATAAAGTGCGGCATATCCGATATTGCCCTTTCTGGTAAACATACCGATGGGGGCACCAACCAGAACAAATATAATGCAGGCAAAGGGAATAGAAAATTTCTTATGCACCTCAACCAGGTAGCGTGCTATACGTGATTCTCTCCAGCTAACGTTGGTTTCAAGGTTTTCGATATTGGATTTGTACTTCCTTAGTTCAGAAATTGCCATTTCGGCAAGCCCGATCTGAGTTCTCCTGTTATCCATAAGGTTGATAGCCAGATACTCACTTTCGACCTTTTTGACAGTATCCGACACACCGGCCCGGCTGGACTTAAGCTGGAGTTGGTATGAGTTCCTGCTTTCAATGGTATCACTGGGGAGCATAAAGCTATTTTTGGCTGTAAATGACTCCTGTATTTGCCTCTTCTTTTCTTCCCGTAAAGAATCTACAACAGTGATCATGGCCTGGGAGCTCATCGTACGGTCGTTACGTGTTCGTTGGTCAGGATTAGAACGAGAGAACGAGAGGTCGGAGAGGTCAAAACTTATTCTGTACCGGTCAAAATGGGTCTCCTCGACAACAGGCTCATAAGAAGTAGTACGGGTTAAATAACGCATAGTAGTGCCATCAAATAAAAACAAAGTGAGCAGCTGTCCGTCTTCGCTACTTTTTAAAATTCCTCGGTCCGCTTTGATTGTAGCCTCTTTCCGGTTCTCATCCGAATTCGGTGACTGTAGCAGTGTGACGTTATAAAGTGAGTCGGTTTCGTTATTTATATCCTTGACCAGAAAAATATAGCCTTCAATACCTTCATAAAATTCATTCGGTTTTAGGTCAAAACCGGGTTTTTTGGTTCGGATATCAATAAACAGAGAGCGTGCCCGCTGATTAGCATCCGGGAGAACATAATTTGAAAACCAAACCAAAAAGATACAGAGAAAAACCGCTGAAATAAGCACTGGCTTTACCACATTAATCGGGTTAACGCCTGCTGCCCGCATGGCTGTCAACTCGTTTAACTCGGAAAATTTACCAAAGGCCATAAGCGAAGCAACCAGAGTGGCCATAGGCGCGGCCAGTACCACCATATAAGCCAGGTTGGTGAGTATCAATTCAATGATAATACCGAGCGGCAGTCCCTTTCCAACAAGTTTGTCAATATGCAGTATTAGAAACTGCATCAACAACAGAAACATGACTGTAAGAAAGCAGAACACAAAAGGCCCGATGTGCCGCCGCAGAATATCCAGTTGTAGTTTGTTAAAAGTAGACTTCATAGGTTACGTTTTTGAATGGTCTAAAATTAGGCCTATAATACTGTTTTGCCAAATAACGAATTGGTTTGCATTTTCTTGAGTAAATATTTTAAAGAAAGCCATCAATACATTATTATTTCACAAGTTGGCTAATTGGTAATTAAACCCGAAAGGAGCCGTTTTATAACTTAAATTTACTGCATATAATAAAATAATTAGGTGTTGCATTGTTTAAAGGCAGAAAAATTTGAGGCGGTTTCGTGCAGCTCAATCCTTTGGTAAAAACTTTTATAACAGGTAGTTGTTGCCTGCTTCTCTGGGGGACTTCTTTTGTTGCATCATTTGCACAAGTCCGCACAGATAGCTTATCGTATGCCCCGGTCGATTCGAGTCGGCAAGATACGCTTGGTTTGCTCCGTATGCCTCCCGCAGTTTCTTATCCATTTCCGGAGCAGGTACCGAATCTTTTTTATATAAGTCTTCCGGGGGAACGAACTACTGCCGTTCGTGACTCTTCGGGCTTCTATATAAGCAGAAGGTTGTTGAACGACATTGAAATTGCACTTCCGTATGTAATGGATATGGAGGAATATGCCATCCGTAGCATGGAACACAACAAGAAAGAAAACTGGAACGCCCTGGTCCGCGAGTTTGAATCTCAACAGGGCACCGAGGGAGGCCTGCTCGACTTTAAAGTTAATATACCCGGCGGGCAGGAATCGACGTTCACAAGCATCTTCGGTAAACCGGAGGTGAATCTGAAGGTTAATGGCACAGCTAATATGAACCTTGGGGCTTCCATACAGAAAACAGAGAATCCCCATCTGCCAGAGGATCAACAGACGCAGGTAGATCCCACCTTTGATCAAAGCCTGAAACTTAATATCCAGGGTACAATCGGAGATAAGCTTTCTATCCAGACCGACTGGGACACCGAACGGGAGTTTGACTTTATGAACCGCCTCAACATTGTGTATGAAGGCTATGAGGATGAAATTATCCAGCGAATGGAAATGGGTAACGTTTCTATGGAGACAGGGAACTCACTCATTCGGGGTGGTAGTTCACTGTTTGGGATCAAGTCGGTAGCCCAGATGGGAGCGCTTGAAGTAACCTCGGTGCTTTCACAACAGGAAGGACGGGGGAATACCCAGACCATTACCGGCGGTGCCCAGGAGCAAAATATCTCAATCCGTCCGGCTAATTATGAAAATGATACCCACTTTTTTCTTGATTTTTTCACCCGCCAGCAGTTCGAGCAAAATATGTCTAACCCCCAGCAACTGGGTCAAGCCCTGCAGCTCTCCGAGGTTAAAGTGTGGATTTTACGGGAGTCAACACAGTCATTCGAGGGTGAGCGGCAGGCGATAGCGTTGGTAGACCTTGGCGTTGTTCAAAATGCCGACAGCAGTTATGCACCACCCGACGATGACCAGGATGAGTTTGACGATGCAACACTGGACCCGTTTCGTGATCCCGCACAGGGTGTTTCGGCTGCTGACTTCGGGGTTCCTCCCTCTGAATTTGTAGAAGGTTATTTCATCCCGCTCCAGGAGGGTGCCGATTATGAGTTGAATCGTCCGTTGGGATATATCTCCCTTAAACGTAACCTTGGCTCCCGGCAGGCTCTGGCCGTTTCGTTTAAATATCTTGATCCTCAAACCGGAGAAACAGTAACCGTGGGAGATGTCAGCCAGGGGGGTGGTAATCGTATTTTTCTGAAGCTGATTCGTCCGCAAAATGTAACCACTACCAACTCTGCCTGGGACCTGATGATGAAGAATATCTATTCGCTCGGTGTCAGTAATGTGACACAGGATGGACTGCAGGTAGATATCAGCTATACCGAGCAGAATCTCCCGCAGAACACACTGCCTGAGCGAAATACCATCATGTTGCGCGATCTTGGCCTGGACCGTGTAGACGCGCAGGGAGCTACCAATCCCGACAACCAGATAGACTTTAGTACCGGAACGCTGGATCCTGTTTCAGGAAGTATTATTTTCCCCTACCTACAACCGTTTGGTTCGCGTATTGAATCGGTCCTGGCAGAAACACCACTTTCACAGAGTGAGATCGACCGTTTAGCGTTTAATGAGCTGTATGAAGAGAAAAAAGTGAATGCCAGCCAAAGCTCTAAGAATAATTTTTATCTCATAGACGGGGCCTCCAAAGGAAGTGTGTCCGACAGTTATTCGCTGGGATTCTCCCTGGTCGAGGGTTCGGTAAACGTGTATGCGAACGGGCAGGAATTGCAGGAGGGGACCGATTATACGGTGGACTATTCCATCGGGAATATAACTATTCTCAATGAACGCTATCTGGCAAAGGGTCAGGAGATTAAAATTGAATATGAAAACAACCAGTTTACCCAGATAGAACGTAAAACATTTACCGGTATAAGGGCCGAGTATGATCTGAATAGTGACATTACGCTGGGTAGCACTTATTTCAATCTTAAAGAACGGCCACTGCAGGATAAAATCCGGAT
>JBEPXS010000143.1:0-8058 GCA_041641755.1 Balneolaceae bacterium | reverse complement strand
CTTCGGACGAAATGGATGAATAGCAAACCGTGAACAACATCTGTAGTTGGCTGTCAGAAATATTTTTGTCGGACAAGTCGATGTCCAATTCCTGACTTTTGGGCGATGACCCCTTAAGCTTTTTGGTAATTTTATTCCTGAAAAGGTTTTCTCGATTGAAATAATTTCTGGCTTTGTTTTTTGCAACCGTGTAAAGCCAGGCGGTGGGGTTTTCCGGTAACCCTTTATGGCTCCATGTTTCTGCGGCTGCTAAAAACGTTTCACTTGCAATATCTTCTGCCGTTTCAATGTGAGCGATACCGAAGCGTTTACAGAGCACAGCCGTAATTTTGCTGAATTCCGTTCTGAATAAATGAGGGATTATTTCTTGTTCCATCTTAAAAAAAGAGCTTCTGCTCCGAACAAACAGAGCAGAAGCCAAGATTTAATTATTCAGGTTGTTCGTGTTTAGCAATTTTGCGTACTTCTACGCTGTTGCCTTCACCCTGCAATACCGGGCTTCCTTTTGCAAATTCTACCGCTTCACCAATAGATTCTGCCCTGACAATAATATAACCACCAATGGTTTCCTTTATATCGCCAAAAGGGCCATTGGTTACCACATCGTTATGTTTGACAACTCTGGCGTCGTCAAAAGATAATCCGTTTCCCTGGCTGACCAATTTGTCCTGAGCGGCGATGTCCCCCAGCCAGTCCATGGTTTGTTGCATCCATTTCTGTATTTGTTCCGGTGAAGCCATCTTACTGCCATCTTCGTGTCTGAATATTAAAAGAAATTCTTCCATAATACTTGAGTTTACGTTGTTATTATTATTTAATAATGAACTTCACTCTTATAACAAACAAGTCAGAATAGATTGGACAAAAAACTGAAAATAATTATGATATCTTTTCGAGCACATGGAGATAAGCCTATAACGGCTTGGTAAATAACCGGCAGAAGCCAACATTTTGAACCGATTATTTGAAAACGAAAGATTAACTAATCTGAGGTTTTAAGAATTCAATGGAATATCGCTGGGTGAGGACTATCTGCGTGACACTTTCCTTTTTATAGGGATTATACTTCCTCAAAGAATTCCCAGATGGCTCTGTCTCAGGGTAGTTCATTTCTCAAAAGAACCGTTTCTTTAGATTGTGGGAAAGTCCACCGAATACGATCTCAATATTCCGAAATTTATGCTTGTTGCCTTGCCCGGTTGATGCGCCGTTCATCCCCGAGGCCTTTATAGCGCTCAGCGGAGGCCGGTTCAAAGTATTCAGCGGAAAAATTGTCGGTACGCCGTGTGGGAAGCCCCATATCCTGCAGAAGCTCATCGACGTAGGAAGCCACATGACCGCCGACGAAGTACCCTTCCTCACGTTTTGGATAAACCTCCGCCACCCACTCGTGCAGTCGAGTGATTTCTCGCTCCATAGTTTCAACATCTGGAAGATTTATTTTTCCGAGGAAGCAGTCGGAAAGCCAGTGGGCCGAGATCTCTGATGTGAGTGCATTGTTTCCCGAGGAAGCATATCCGATGAATCCCAATCGCTGTTCGCGTGGTGGCAGGATGAAGCGATAGAGATGGAAATTGTCATCTCGTCGTACGATGTCTTGCAGTTCAGTATCAAGTATTGACACATCCTGCTGCCATCCCGTTGCGAAGACGACGAGGTCGGCGTTGATCTCTTCGCCACTATCGAGCCGAAGGGTATTTCTCTCCGTAAATGACTGGATCTCAGCGTGTTTGGCACGTGCCAATCCCTCTTGCAGCGCATCGTAAAAATAAGCGCCGATACCAAAATTCTCGGCATCAGCAGTAATCGGTTTTTGCGGCACCATCTCTGGAGGTATGCCAGCCACGCGCCTCACATACCAACTCATGACTCTCCGCCAAAGCCACAGGAGAGGCGCCGCTGTTAATCTTATCGCCCGTTCCAGGCGGGACGCTCGGTAATAGGCAGGAAGTATCTTTTCCGAAAAGCGGGTAAAGAATATATCATCCACGCGCTTGTCACCCGGAAAATACCGGGGCATCATCCAGTGTGGACTTCGGAAGACAAGCGTGGATGATTCCGCCTCGTGTGCTGCTATATAGGCACAGTCGTGTGCCGACTTTCCTCCCCCAACCACTACAACGCGTTTCCCGCTAAGCATGTCTCGATTCACCATCTCGCTTGAGTGGATTAGCGATCCGTTGAAATCCTCCTGTCCTTTGATTTGTGGAACATTTGGTTTCGAAAAGACGCCGGTGCAAACAATGACAAAATCAAACACATGTGTATCCACATCTGCAGAATCCTCCACGGGCCGAACTGTTACATCAAATTCTGGATGGGAGCCGTTGTTGTCAGGGTTTCGACGTGAAACTGACAAAACTTCGGTAGAAAGGTTAAGGTGCGATTCGAGCCTGAAATGTTCGGCATACGATTTCAGATACTTGAATACCTGCCTGGCCGTGGGGAATTCGTCGGCTGTCTCCGGATAGGGAAAGTCGGTGAAGGCGTAGTGCTCTCGTGGATTTTGTACACAGAGTCCGGCATAGGCGCGCGATGGTGCCCAGACGCCACCAATCGTCGGTTTCTTCTCAAAAATGGTGACGTTGAACCCGTCGCGCTTCAGCACCTTTGCTGTCACGAGTCCGGAGGGCCCGGCGCCAATGATGCAGACTGTATTTTTCTTTTTGTCATACATAATTAAAGTGGAATATTCCTTGAGATAGTATAACGACCTTGCGCTTAAGGTGCACGCAAATGAATGTTGAATCAGCAAGTAACGAGAGATAAGTTTTAAAACCAAGAGCGGCAAAGAATTGGCGAGGCCTGTCCGTTTGAATGTTATTTAGGTTTTGGTAATACCACCGGCGGGAGGGCTGATTCAAGCGCTAGGCCCTAGGCCTTATGCGCCGGCTAGCCTGTCTTCCGCCGTGCTGGCACATCTCAATTTGGTAGGGTAGTCTAATAGATGCTTATAGGGCGCGTTTTAGAGAAGTTTCTAGCGGTAAGTATAAACTGCGTGATAATACAGTTTATGTGCTGTTAACAGCTTTTTTAAACATTAATTCCCATCGTTATTATCATTTTCCTGTTCTTGACTTATAGTTATACCAATTCCAGCACCCAACGCTATTCCTAAACTAATCCATAGAGCTAAATTATCCGTCAAAACGCCTATTACAGCTCCAATTGCAGCACCGAATGCTGCTCCTAAACCCAAAGTTTTTTCGTTTTTCATATTTTAATATTTAGAATTACCGATGGCATAACACGAACTCTATTCATATTAGCTTTATTTTGTGCTTTGAATTTTTATTTCTGTTGGTTGTCTTTTGACTTGTTTGGTTTTTTAGTTTGTTCTGTTATTCTTCGTCATCAAAAATTTCTTCGATCTGCATCTCAAAAAGTCTCGCAATGCTAAATGCCAAGGGTAGACTTGGATCATACTTTCCGTTTTCAATTGCATTGACGGTCTGCCGTGATACATCTAATGCAGTGGCCAGATCTGCCTGAGTCCAGTCGCGTTCAGCCCGAAGTACTTTCAGTCGGTTTTTCATTGGTATCTTCTTAGGTTAATTAACAGAGAAATGAAATATGAAAGGCCGATCAAAGTAATTACTCCAGCAATTTCCGCATCAAAGGGTATCACATTTGTGGCGTCTAACATTGAATAACTGATACCGCCTACAACGGCCAGGCCCAATGAAATTCCCATCGCCTCTAAATGAACTTTTTGTACCATCTCATCCATTTCCCTCAAATTATTGATGTTCGCCATGATCATACCGATACCGATACCAAAATTCAGTAGTATGACAAGTATGTTTACCAGATTGTTTGATCCCCAGAACAATTCATGGCCAAAGGCTGCCAAGGCAACCGATAAAACCCATAGGGTAGTCCAAATTGCCAGGGAAACCGTTTTTGCTCTGATCCTCTTCTCCCTATCACCTGATTTTCCTTTAATACTATTCATATGTAATATTTGTTTGTCTTTATGTTAAAGTTACTTTACATATAGTACTGTTATATTTAATAAATGTCAACCTTACTTTACAATATTGTTGCTTGTTTTTGATATTACAAAGAGGTCAATGTTCTATAGGTGAGAAATGAGCTTTTTATAAGAGGGAGGGGATTTTTGATTATAGAAATAGGTATGAGAAAAGAGTTGAGCCCTATAACTTATAGATAGATCAACAAGCTTAGTGCATAATCATATTATCCGCAAACAGGTGGAGGAGGGTTTCCGGGATTCTGAGGGAGATTTTAATATTATGTCAGCATATTATGCCGACGCGCATCCGCATTACATGTTGACATAATATGCTGGAGAGATGGAGCGGATAGCGGGCTCAATATCAATACTATTCAACACCAGAGAGCAGCTTATCATTAAGGCTAAGCAGAAACTCCTGGACCAGCTTCGAACCGAAATACGACGACACAACGATTTATCACTCCCTGTTTTGTTGCTCCCGGGCCCGGTGGTTCAGCGTTTCTGCCAGCTTCCGCATGGCAGTGGGTGTATCTGCTTCCATCTGCTGCAGTATGTCGACATATTCCTTCACAAACGGTCCGGAAGCCACGATACGCTGCTTCATACGGGTGCCGCCATCCTCATCTTCAAATTCCCAGGCAAAGCTGAGCTTCCCATCATCCGGGGTATAGCCGGTAATGACCGCCCGTTGCCGTTCAATTACCTCTGTCAGTTCCCACTCATGGGAGGTGTCTTCCGTGATCGTCCGGCCGGTTGTACCCTCCTCAAACGGACCGTCCAGCTCTATTCGTTCTACCCCGGGCTCCGACTCGTGATACTTCATGGATGTCCAGTAGTCCCAGACCATGCTACGGTCAGCCTTGGTGTAAACGGAATATTCAAATTGCCAATCAGCCATAATAAGTTTTCGTATCTGGAGTTCGAATGTATGCCGGTTCTCAGCCTGCCAATATCCGGTCGCAGAGATCGATCCACCACCGGGCGGTACCCATTACCTCTACCAGGAAGAAGGTCAAGACTCCTCCCCCTACAAACAGGTAGGCGTTGTATACCTTCCTCTCTTTTTTGTAATCCATCCATATCATGATACCCAGAGTGATTACGGTTAATACCACGCAAAGATAGATCACCTGGGCAAAGCTGATGGGGGTGGGTGTTCCATACATAATGACCATCGGGAAATAGATCAACCGGCTCAGGGCGGGAATTAATGCCCAGAAGGCCGTCGAAATCATATAACGCGCGTGGATGGTGAGGTCCCTGCGGTGCAGCATCGCCAAGATCACGGAAGCTGAAAATCCGATGACCGATATAAAGTCCAGGAATGTAAGTCCATATTGCAGCACCGGCGTAAGGCCATCGGATCCGATATTGTTGGGTACCACCTGTAGTGCCGAAAATACGACTCCACCCGCCAGGAAAATACCGATAAACCCAAGATTACGGTGCAGACTGAGGTTGTTCTTGTTGTACAGGTAGGGCTGAAGGATGAGGAGGACAAACCATGATGTGGCCGTCAATCCATGCAGGTGCAGGTGAAATGGTGCAGTGGTAAAGTTGCTCCAGTAGGTAAAAGAGAACCCGGAAATCGCAATAAAGAATGGAATCAGAAGCCAGTAATGCGCTCTGGGAAATGTTTGCATGGCTGGTTGGTTTAGGTTGGTGGACTGTTATAAATCAAGCTGTATAATATGCTCATTAGGAGCCCAGTCCGGTATACTAGGTTTATGTAAATCCAAATTTGTCCCAGGTTAGTTAAAATCCTTAATTGGGACGGGGCTTACAGCGTTTTCAGGGTTTCCCTCAAGAAGTTCACGAACGTTGAATGCAATCGGTGGTTGAGGGTCATCCCCTTCAGTTCCTGGAGCCGGATTCCGTTCCAGGTACCGGATGCTGATTTCGCTTTCGGGGAAAACAGCGTGAATACGTGCAACCTGTTCTCCAACGTTTTTAAATCCATGGGCAACGCCTGCCGGTATGAAGACTATCGTTCCCGGAGAGATCACTCTGCGTTCTTGGTCCAGCTGTACCTCAACTTCGCCCTTATCCACAAACAGGACCTCCTCAACGGTATGTTGATGGAGAGGGATTTGGTCTCCTGCAGCGATCTTTTCTTTGAATACCGTTAATCCCTTGACATATTTACCGGCAGAATCGGACGGATCAATAACTATTGCCAGTTTCGAGTCGGGGCGGTAATCATCCGGATCTTCTTCCGTTGCAAGTGGCATATACTCCCAGTTTTCTACAATACCCATAATAAATTCTCCTTATTTAATTTTGATGTCTCTTTATTATCAGCTAACCATATTATGACTTTTAAAAAGGAGGCCTCCTTTTGATTAAGAGGAATTCCATTCTGGCATTTTTCAAATCAGTTGTGAAACGGGACCCATTCAATAAAACTGACAGTAACTTATGATTCGTCCAGGTTTATGTTGATCTATAGAGGAAGTCCCGCAAGATGATAGAGGGGTGGAATCTTTCCGGCTGTATCATCCAATTAATCAAATAAATTCTATGAATTCAATAGGTTATGTATAAAAAGGTTCGCGTTACTGTATGTTACGTTACTTCATAATGAAGCAAAAGGTGTCCGCTGTCGAACCCCGTACTTTCCTTTAGCTTAAGGTCTGTCTGGTCAATATTACTGTGAAATAGTGGAATACCGGTACCAAAGAGCACCGGGTTCAACTTGATAATAAGGGCATTGATCAATTTTCTATTTAATAGTGTGGTGGCTAAACCTGAACCACCACAAAGCCAGATCGCTTTACCCGGTTTCTGTTTTAATTTATTGACTGTCTCAATCGCTTTTTCTGAAACCAGTTCAACGGCCTCGTCCGGACTTTCCTGTAGTGATCGCGAGAAGACATGTTGATCCAGGGTCGGATATGGATTCGTTATTCCTTCCTGCACACCAACCTCATAAGTTTTGCGTCCCATCAAAACAGTGTCGAACTGCTTATTGTCAGCGCGAGTATGCTCAAAAGTTTGAAGATGGACGGGAATAGTCTCCGGAAAGTTCCGGATCAGATACGAACCGAACTCCTCGCCCCATGAAAATCCGTTTAGTGAACCATCCTGATGTGCAATAAAACCATCAAGTGTTGAGGCTACATAGTAAGTGAGTTTTCGCATATCTACAGGTTTAAAACCAATTCAAACTGCATAATTTATTTTTATAAGGTTACGGACAATCGAGCTTATATTCACGAAAAAACAATGCAGTCTTTAATGTTCCACCAGGAATGGGAGAACGGTTTCACTGAAAACAGAGGATTCCTGAATCTTCAGATCGTGAGAAGCCCCTGGAATCATGGTACGTTCATTGTTCGGCAGGCACTCTTCAAGGGCATCATTGATCAGTCCAAGAAACCTGGGACTGACTTCTCCATCTAACAATAGAGTAGGAACTGTTATCTGTTTAGCATCATTACAGGTGAGAGCTGGAAAGAAATCAATCCCTTCGTCATTTAGTCCTTTTATTTGGCCCTTCATTTCCCGGGCGTTTTCGAGCATAAAGATGTGTGCGATAGGTGGCATATTCTCATAGGGCCCTTCTCCCAGAACACCATTTATAAAAATTCGGACACCCTTTTCAATATTTCCCTGTTCAAATGCCTTGTGAGATGGTCTAACTGAATGTTGCATAAAATTTTGAAATACCGATTTACCTTCCGAAGAGGTAACTGTTAATGACTGTGCAGCTGCTTCCCCAAGGGTTAAACTGCGAATGAGTCCCGGGTGATCCCTAGCGACCAACAGGGTAGTAAGCCCCCCATAAGAGTGACCTATGAGATGGACTTTGTCCAAGTTCAAGGCATGAATGAATGCGACAAGATCTTTTGCATGGATACCTGCTGTAAAGTCAGTAGCATTCTGAGGCCATGGATTCGGATAATGGTACCGGCGGCTGTATGCGATGACCCGATACTCCTCTGATAACACGTCTATCTGACTAATCCAGGTTCGGTAATCACCGAGACTACCGTGGACCAGCACCAATGGCTCGCCTTCCCCACATTCGATGTAATGAAGAGTCGTCCCATTAATGTCTACAGTTTTGATATTGGATA
>JBEPXS010000142.1:0-8067 GCA_041641755.1 Balneolaceae bacterium | reverse complement strand
CGCCATAGCACGCCTGAAACTTTTTTTCGCTCCTTTGAAATCCCAATAGTAGAACAGTCGCACAAAGGCCAGCGCAATATGGGAATCTGCAAGCCGGTCGTTCAGCCTGATCGAAGTTTCGGCAGCCTGCTCAGCCTTGGAAAATGTTTTTTGGGGAGCAGACCGACCTGTGACCCCGAGAAATGAGTAACAATTGGCAAGACCGGCAAAAGCCTCAGCATAATTTTCACAACAGTCAATCGCTTTTTTATATTGCTCAATAGCTTTGGTTGCCGATTCAGGCGTCCACTTATGTAGATAATAATTACCTTTAAGAAAATGATTGTAGGCTTGGATGCTTTCTGTACTTGGCTCAATTAAACATCCGATTCCCACATCGGCATCTGAGAAATCTTCTTTCAGTTTAGCTGCTATTTTGCGGGATATTTCATCCTGTACCTTAAAGATATCCTCCAGGTCACGGTCAAACACCTCAGACCAGATATGAAATCCGTCTTCTGTATCGATAAGCTGAGCCGTGATACGTACCCGGTTCCCGGCTTTTCGCACGCTGCCTTCCAAAACATATCGCGCCGACAATTCTTCCCCAATCTGGCGGATATCTTTACTTAAACCTTTAAAGGCGAAAGCAGAGGTTCGCGAAGTAACCTCAAGTCCCGGTACCTTTGTCAATGCATTTATAATCTCTTCAGTAATGCCATCACTAAAATACTCATTATCAGCATCAGCACTCATATTTACAAATGGCAGTACAGCTATACTCCGCACAGGGCTGCCGGTCTTGGCTTGTATTTCTGCCATCGAGGGTACCATCAAGCCTTTATTACTTATGGCATAGATCGAAACTTCCCTGGTTATATTTTTCAATTGGTGGGACCCGAGATACTTCGTCTTAATCTTGGGATGATTCTTGAGTTCGTCGTGCAGACGATCGCTTACCAAAATGCTACCGGGTGTAGCCAGAGCCTGGATTCGAGCCGATAGGTTTACAGCATCTCCGTATGCGCCCTCATCATCATAGACGATATCTCCCACATGCAGACCGATACGCAGAGAAATTTTGTCTGAATCCGAGTTTAACTTTTTCTGGATATCTATGGCACACTCCACAGATCGTATAGCGCTGCCAAATATGCTCAGCGTACCATCTCCATAATACTGAATGACTCGTCCCTGATTTTCCAGGATACAATCCTCAAGTATTTCTCGTTGACGATCCCTCTTTTTTACTGCTTCATCTTCATCCTGCTGCATCATGGCGGTATAACCAACCATATCAGCAAACATGATGGCTGCCAACAGACGAAAATGTTCTACAGCCATTTTTTTCTTCCTTTCAAAATTAATAAGCGATTTGTGTGTGTACGAATGAATAAGAAACATCTGTTCTTATTTGAGTATCCATACTGTTGAAAAATTACGAAAAATAACTGAAATATTGTTAAATAACGTGAGATTGGGTTAAGAGTTGGCCAACTATTCCTTTTTATGCGGGAAGCACTATTTGATTTGTTCATTTTTCAATGATGAAAAAACGAACCAAAAAACTCACCTGGGTATCGTAGATGTTGTGCTGGCTATACCGTTGATGGTATTTCATGCTTTGGAGCACTCATTTCTCCTAACCCCTCTTTCCCGCAATTCCCCGGACTCCAATTGGTGCCATTATGTTGAATCTCAATATGTTCATCCGGAAAAATCTATCAACCAAAAGGATTATAGCAATAGAAGAACAACCGGAAGAATTTACTGTCTGAAATCGGTTTGTCTGCTCATATGTTCAACGCTTCGATCTTGGTCAAACCGATTGAGTTTTAAATTCTTCTTGATCTTTTCGTCTCTTTTGGATCAAGCCAAAAGGGACATCCCAAAAGATAGATTAAACAAAAATTAAAACCTCAGGCTTCTCACTGTCTTTCCTTGTTCATTTTTTGAACGACTAAAAAAAAGAAAAAGTCGCCGGCTGGTGAAATTTTTGCTGCGTTCCCTGCACCTCCACTATAACCATTGAACTCGATCCGCTGGGAGGCGCGGATCTCAGACAGCAATGGTTTCTTCACACTCCGGCTCCGGTCACTTGGTCAACAAAAATTCCCAAGGCCGGTTAATGATATAGTTCAATAATTCGGATGGTTTACCGCAAAAAGGGACCCCAAATTGAGGCCATTTTTTCGATCTCTGCATATTCACTTAGAAAAGTCTCTACCATACAAACAGGGTTATAGCAATAGATGAAAAAACCGAAGAATTTCTGTTTGAAACCAGTTTGGCGGTGAATCCAAGCAGCGACGGAGTTGAAATCAAACTGGTTGAGTTAAATTCTTCTTGGGTTTTTGGTCCAGCCTGGCTGGTCCCGAACCCTTTCGGGATTGGGCTAAGCCAAAATGAACACCCCCAAAGACAGATAAAGCAAAAGATTAAATCCTGAGGCTTCTCACTATCTTGTATTATTTATTTTTCGATGAGGAAAACACCGATGGTGGTATTGGGTTAAAGAAAGAACAATCACCAAAAATTACAAAAGCCGGAAAAAGGATGCACTAGTCATGGAAGGCGTAGGCAATAGGCTTCTTAGAAGAAAAAGCCAGCCCCCAACAACAGATTCCACTCATCCTCAGAGAAACCAAGACTTGCACGTACAACCGTCAACCTGAACAAATTGATCCACAGACCTCCACCGTAACCAACATGCCAGTTGTTTGACTGCTCGTTATCGGTCCACACACGGCCATGATCCAGGAATCCCAACAAGCCGACCTCTCCTCCCAACACATAACCACTGAAATCAAATAGTCTGCTGCGTAATTCTATATTGTTATAAAAATTAGTTCTTCCATTGTAACGAGTACTTCTCAATCCTCTTAAATTCTTAACTCCACCTAACGAATTGGCTTTGTAAAACGGAAACGGACCGATGTTATGCTGTGCTCCAATGCGTGTCGCTATCGTAACCTGCGGATTCAATGACGGTGAAATGTAGAGCGATAGCGACGAACCAAGTGTAGCATGATCCTCACTCGTATTTACCACACCTAAATTGAGATCTCCCCGGTTAATAAGTTCAAATCCCTGTTTGGGATTATTACTATTATCAACATTCCTGAGACGAAGGCGCGTCCATAGCCCGGTATACCACTGGTCATTAAAGGTATTTGAGGAGATGCCTGCCTGTGGCTCGGTAACAAACCGCCCGTCATCCTCACTCACTTCCGTTACCTGAAAGTAAGGCCCCACAGAGAATTCCAGTCCCGTACTTATCTTATAACGCAACGCCGGTGCCACACGATACTGCCACAGGCGTGCCTGGTAAAAATCATCATCCCTGACAACCTTTTTCGTCTCGTTTCCCAAACCAAAATAATTCCGAATATTATTTGGAGTCAGAGCGTATAGATCCAGCGAGCCATCCCATTGACCAAGCAGTTCTGTAAACCGCCCGGAATAGCGGATATTAAACGCTCCGGTCTGCGCAGCTACATTCGCACGGACTTTATGAGAGGCTGAGTATGGATATTTTTGAAACCCATGGATATTGAAGCCTGCTCCTCCACCGATAAACACCCCATCGTCCTTATTATGACCAAAAAACAGTAGTGGCTCTACGGTGTTGTATCTGAATCCCCGTTTGTAATCGTACCTGACATCTGTTGGACGATCTACATGGTTTATATCAAGCCCGGTTACTTCTTTCCACTCATTGTAATCATAAGTATCATAGAGCTTGATATGCCGGGTTTTATTCGGGAATTCTCCTCCGGTACCAAACCGATCGGTTCCACTCCCCCCCACAATTCTGATCAACATAGTATTGAGATTACCTCCATGAATAACGAACTCATCGTCATCCCCCAAACCGAAAATACGCAGCTCTTCCGTCTCACTCACATTAAAGGTCCGTTGATAGTAAGGAGTTCTGTCCTCTTGATCTTTGTCGCTCAACTTAAAAATGCGCACCACAGTTTGATCTGCGTTTATCTTTTCAATCTCGAAATATTCTTTTTTATGGCTACCCACCACATCCACAACTCCGTTAATAAGCAGATAATATTCCTTTGCAATTTCACGGAGTTGATCGCGTCGCACTTTCATAATTCGGAAAATTTTATCACCGGCTTTACTCTGCACTTCCGGCGGTAGCTGATCTACCGCCTCATGCAACACTTCATCAGTCAGTGAATTTTCAACTTCCTCAGCTATCTCAATCCACTCCTTACGGGTGAGTTCGTTTGTAAACCGGCGGGTCATCGCCAGGCTGTTGTGTGTCAATCCCTTGAGATTACCATAACTTTCAGTGAAGTCCTGATACAGCCTGAAAAAAGAGAACTTGCCAATCGTTGGAATAATACCGTTCATCCGCATAAAAGCGGCATCACGATCGCGCGGTATCGGGCGATATATTTTCCCTTCGGTTCGGGCATCTCCTTTCAGGGTAGAATCCAGTTCAAAAGGCTCAAAGGTGGCCCATCTCCACTGGTCTTCATGGCGGTCCCAGTCGCTTATCCACATATCAAACAGACGGTTTCGGAGCATCATTTGCTGATCCACCCTGTGATCCAGATCCCCCTCCACTTCAGTGAGCATATCTCGTGTACTGATTACTTCTTTTGAATTTCCGAAATGCGGCGCGTGCGACATGTCGTTATCGGGACGCTCCTCGAAAAGAGCCAGGCGTCCTCCGGCCTGACGTGCAAACTCACCAAGACGCGGATCATGAGGAATATAGTAAAGCCGGGGATTGGTGTGATAGATACCTGCTGCTTCAGCAAGGGGAGGGATCATAAAAGCACCGTATGGATTGAGTATCGAAAATTGATCCTGGGCCAAATCTTCAGCCAGCGTGTTTCTGAGATGTTCATCCCAGATTTTACCGGCGACCTTGTCGACGGTACGCAAAACAAATTCCCGGCCCTTGCTATTTTCAAGGCGGAGCGTATTCGACTGTCCTTTTCCGCCCAATTTAACTGCCTCCAGTCCTCCTTCCACCGTCTCAATATCAAACACCGGAACCTCAACAGGAATCGACCAGAGGTCGCGGTTGTGGGTTCCCATTAAAGCGCGGAATAACGGACCCGGTTCATCATATTCAGGATTTGCTGCAACTACCACTGTACCGTCTTTTAATGTCAAAGGATCGACAGCAGCGGTGCCATCTTCACTTCTGTAAAAGGGGTCTTCCGTCGGAACTGCCAACCGGGTCTTGTAGAGTAACCGACCACCGGATTCGGATTTATCCGGGGCCCAGGCTTCCAGCCAGCTGGACCCACCATCATAATATCTGATGACCATAAATCCTCTACCCCGATAGGTAAAGTCCGCATTATGTCCTGATGCCACATAATCGGGACTTGATCCAGAACCGCTTACTAAAAAGTGCTGATCCATCCGACGCCTGTGAACCCGAAAATACTGCAGGCTGTGATCGTGACCCGAAGCATAAATTAAATTTTCTACTTCGCTGAATGCTTCCTCCAGCTCCCGTTTTAATTCACTGTAGCGATAGTGAGGAATATCCTGAGAAAATCCGAAAAACTTGCGGTATAGCACATACAACGAACCGAATACGGGAGGCAGAAAATGCCTTTTGAGCGGGAAATATCCTCCGTGGGTACCATTCGAGTACATAGGATGGTGAGCAGCTACTATCACATGGTCGTTAACACGGTCTCGCATAACATTTTCGAGTTCCACCAGGAAATCTCCCGCATCCTGTAGCTCATATTCACCGGTATCACCAAACTGTTTTTCATGCCGGTGCAACCACCATTGGGTATCAAGAAGTATCAACCGAATATCCTTATCAAACTTGGTGTCATCATCATCGACCAGTTCGATATCTACCGGACCCGGGAAACCGTTGTCGGGAAGAAACGTATTCCCCCGATTGAGATAGTTTTCAACAAACTCTTCTTGCCTTCTTACAGCTTCCAACCCACCTTTGTGCGAATTATTCCAGTCGTGGTTACCGGGGATAACAAATATTTTGCCGGGATGGTCTTTGATCGGGTCAAGCTGGGTCCGGACCACAACTTCAGCCTGTTTACGCCGAGGATCACCTTCGGGCGGCATGCCCCTGGGATAAATATTATCCCCCAAAAAAAGAATGGCGCTTTGCTCTCCCGCGGAGTCTGCCTTCTGTTTCAGCAATTGGAAAAGAGAATTTTCGAAATTTCTATCCATATCACCTGTATCACCCAGCAAAAAAACCGAATAGCGTATGGTAGAATCCGGAGGGAGCTCAAGAGTTCTCGAACTGCTCGCTTCAGAAACGTACTGATGAGAAGAACTGCAGGCAGTCACTAATAACATCAGGCATAGGTATGGGAGCAGGAATCTTATCTTCATTTTGGTAGCTTCAAGACGAATCGTCGTACTAGGCAGAGCTTCTTCAAGTTGTGAGCCAGCTGATTGTCATATCGTAGATAACTCCTTTACGTTCTTGCAAAAACTTCCTGTAGTCGTCCTCGTCCAAAACATCCAGTGTAACAGAATAAAATTTTTGATTGATGATGGGGCCCAAACAGAGCGTTATGATATTGGCCAGCAACTGCCTCGGACTTATACGTGCAATTTCGTAAGCATCTGCTGCCTCCTTAATCTGTCGATCAAGTACAGACCGGTCAAATTCAATAGTCTCGATTAATATTTCTGTCAACATTTCCGAATGCCGACTCAGTTCATTCACCACAAAAGAGCTAACCAAAGGTTCCTCAAGTAGCTGCTTAGTAAGAAGATCGATGAACTCCTTAATTTTCTCGAATAGTGGCAGCTCCTCAGCTTCCATAACATCCAACGCTTGCAGCCCGCTCTCTTTAATCCCCTTTCGGAATACTTCCTGGAACAGGTGCTCCTTTGAGTCAAAATAATAATAGAGCATCGCCTTGTTAACCTCGGCTTTATCAGTTATCTCTTTGATGCCCGCCCCGTCAATTCCTTTTTCCAGGAAAACCGAATAAGCAGATTCTAGTATCTTATTCTTAGTATCAGCAACTGTTTCTGAACCACTCATAATTATTTATCAACTGGTTGGTTAATAATTGTAATGAATATAGCGATTCTTGCCATTCTAACCAACTGGTTATTTTCTCTCTAAGAAGACAAGGTAACTCTCTCCTTTTGCCAAGATTGCTCTGTAATTATATTCCCGCGACACACCAAAATTCATACTGATATTAGACTGTTTTGTTGATCAAAGTTCTTTATAATGATAACAGGGTACCTAATTTGATCGGCTCTAAAATCTGATTTCTATTTGTTATGATTCGACTGCTCCTGATACTTTCCGTTTTTATGCTGGGCCAGGACGAAATGGCTACTGATACAACTTCTCAAAAGAGTGGAAACACCGTGAGTGTAATCCGCGTTGAGGGAGCTATCAGTCCTACAACTACCAATTATATTCAAAGAGGATTGGCCAAGGCCCGCGAAAATGGATCGGTTTGCCTCGTTATTGAAATGGATACGCCCGGGGGCTTGCTGGAATCAACTAAAAACATTGTTCAAACCTTCTTTGATTCTGAATTACCCATAGTTGTTTACGTCTCTCCTGACGGAGCCAGGGCCGCCAGTGCAGGTACATTCATAACTATGGCAGCACATGTTGCAGCGATGGCTCCTTCCACAACTATCGGTGCAGCGTCACCAGTTTCAATGTCTCCCGGTGGGGGTAGTGCCCAGATGGACACTGTGATGCAAAAAAAAGTATTCAATTATTCCGAAAGTTTTATTGAATCTATCGCCGAACGAAGAGATCGAAATAAAGAGTGGGCCATTTCCGCTGTTCGTGAAGGGGAAGCTGTAACCGAACAGGAAGCACTTGAGCTAAATGTAATTGATCTGATAGCAGAAGATCGGGCGGATCTATTACAAAAAATAGATGGCAGATCCGTAGATGGTGATACCCTTCAAACTGAAAATGCAACAATTTCAGAAATACCGCAGAACCTGGCAGAAAACTTCTTTGGATTTATCATGCGACCGGAAGTGATGCTTATTCTCACTATGATTGCTATTTACGGCATCATCGGGGAAGTAACGAACCCAGGTGCTATTGTACCCGGCACCGCCGGT